>JAADEB010000140.1 GCA_013153655.1 Chlorobiota bacterium | reverse complement strand
TCTTTCCAAAGGCAAAAAAAGAATAAATGCAAAAACGAACTAAGCAAAAAAACAGTCCAAAAACGGTCAACGCTATTTAGGCAAGTTCAACATTCACCGTTTACCGTTCTCCCTTTCCCGTGTCCCGAAAAATGCATCGGTCACCGGTCATCCGTCATCGTTTCTTTTGTTAAACCGTTAAATCGTGCAACCGTGCAACCGATTAATAACAAATTCGTTAACCCTTTCATTCTTTCATTCTTTCATTCCTTCATTAATCAAAACCGTTTACCAAACTTTCTCCTTTGACCTTTTTCCTCCTTTTTTTCAACTCTTCAACATAATTAATCGATTCCCCGGTTCAACAATCAATCCACTTTTATCCTGACATCCACCGCTACCGGTTTTCCTTGGTCAAACAAAATGGGATTGATATCCATTTCCGCCAGGCGTGGCATATTGACCCCCAGTCGCGAAAGGCGTTGCAGCATGTCGATCAAGGCTGCCATATCCACCGGAGCATAATCGCGGTATCCTTTGAGCAGGGGATAGAGGCGTAATTTTTTCAAGTAATAGGCCAATTCGTCGTGTCCCGCCGGATTGAGCAAGCTTTGGTAATCTTTTTCCAGTTCGACGGTGGTGCCGCCCCGGCCCGTAAGGAGCAAATGTCCGTAACCTTCTTCCCTTTTCAAACCCGCAAACATTTCGATTTTCCGGTCCAGTTGCGGTTGTATCAACACGGCTTCGGCACCGGGAAGTTGCATCAATGCATCGAAAACTTCTTCGGTTTCCGCTTCGGATTTTATACCCAACCGGACACCGCCTCCGTCGGACTTATGAACTGGTCCCACCACCTTCATTACGCGAGGGAATCCCATTTCCAGGGATTTGAGTTCGTCTTTATGTCGCACCACCTTTTCCGGAACCCGCGCGATTCCGGCGGCATCCAGCACGGCGGCCGTGATTTCGGGAGGCAGGTAGCCGCTTTGTCCTTCGATGAGGTTTTCCAGACGGCGGCTTAGCGCCTCGTCCCTGTAATCCGGTATGTCAAACAGCGGAACCCGGTTTACCGTGTCGCCCAAGGCCCGGCCGAACAAGACCTCGTCCGTAAAATGAAAATGTCCCTTTTGCCGGAAGGCTTCCATTTCCCGTGCCGTGTTGATAAGCGACGGCATAACGGGATATACCGGTACATCGTATGTTTCAATGGCCCGGTGAATGACTTCGTAGGCTTCGTCCACCGGAAACAGGCCCGGACTTCCGAAAATCACCGGCACGGCATCCGGCCGGAAGTAGCGCATGGTGTATTCGATGCTTTTCTCCAATTGTTCGGCCGTTCCCGTAGCCAGGATGTCAATGGGGTTGCGCACCGAGGAGCCGGGATAAAGGTATTTTTCCAATAATTCCGCCGCTTGGGGTGCGTCGATTTCCGGCACTTGCAATCCGTGTTTTTCCAGCGTGTCGGTCAGCATCACCGCCGGTCCGCCCGCATGGGTGATGATCACCGTACGTTTGCCGCGGGGAGCAGGGTAGGAGAGCACGCCGGCGCGGTAGATCATGTCCAGCCGTCCGTAGGTACGGAGGATGCCCGCCTTCCGGAAAAGCGCATCCACGGCCCGGTCGGGTGATGCCATGGCGCCCGTGTGTGACGAAGCCGCCCGTGAGCCGCTTTCGGAAATTCCCGCTTTGATGCCGGTGAGATGAATCCCCTTGCGCCGAAGCGAACGTGCATGCCGCAACCACTTGCCCGGATTTTTGATGGTTTCGGCATAAATCATAATGGTTTTGCGCGTGCCTTCGGCATATTGCGCGTCCAAATATTCCAACACATCCTCCACACCTATTTGCGCCGCATTGCCCACGGTCCATACACTATTGAACCGCAATCCGAGCCCAACGGCCGCTTCCATGATAAAAACCGCCGTGGCACCGGAACCTGAAATCAAATCCACGCCGTCGGGGGAAAGTTCCGGAACCGGTGTGGTAAACACACCCGCATATCGCGTGTTGATCAGGCCGATATTGTTGGGTCCCAACAAGCTTCCTCCATAGCTTTCGATAATGTTCGTTATGTCGCGTTCCAATTTCCGGCCTTCTTCGCCCGCATCCGAAAAACCCGCCGAAATGATGATAAATCCGCGTGTGTTTTTCTTATCCGCCAGCGTGGCCACCGTATCTTTGACATATTTGGCCGCAATGGCGATAATGGCCAAATCCACATCTCCGGGAAGCGCTTCCACCGAACGATAAGCTTTCAAACCTTGCACTATTTCCTTCTTGGGATTGACGATATAGAGCGGACCCTCGAATCCGTGATCGAGCAAATTTTTTACGATTCTTCCTCCGGGTGCATTCAAATTGTCCGTACCGCCCACCACTACGATTGAACGGGGATTTACCAGTGCCGGATGTATCATGTCGATTATTTTTTTGAAATCTAATAAAAAAATAGGATTTCGCTTCTTATCATTTTCAGTATAAAATCATTCTTTTGAAAAAATTTTCGTTGTAACTTAATACCAAAATATTTAGCGAAATGAATATCAGCAAGCATACTTTCCGGTATCCTTTTTCCGAACGCGTACAAAACCTCACCTCTTCCGACATACGTGAATTGATGAAATATGCCATTCAACCCGGTTTTATTTCCCTGGCCGGAGGCATGCCCAACAATCATCTTTTTCCGGTGGACGAAGTGGAGAAAATCTACCACCGCTTGCCCCGCCGCGAGAAAGAAATCTCTTTCCAATACGGCCCCACCACCGGTTATCCGCCCTTGATCGAGGTGTTGAAGCAATACATGGAATCCAAAGGCATTCCCATGGACGATCACGAATTGATGATCACCACCGGTTCCTTGCAGGCCATTTACATTTTTACTTACCTCTTAGCCGGCAAAGGCGACAGCATCCTTACCGAAAATCCCAGTTTTATCGGTTCGCTCACCCTGTTTCAATCCTTCGGTATACGAATGCGGGGAATCGGCCTGGACCGGCACGGTTTGATTCCCGAACAATTGGAAAACCAAACCCGCGAAGCCCGCATAACCGGCGAAAACCTTAAATTTCTCTACATCATACCAAATTTTCACAATCCGGCCGGAATTATTTACAACAAGGAACGGAGAGTCCGAGTTTTGGATTATTTGGAAAGGGAAAAAATCATGTTGTTGGAAGATGATCCTTATAACGAACTCTATTTCGACGAAGAGGACCGTGAAATGACGCGGCCTATATTGGCCATGGCGCCGCCTTCGCTTCGCCGGCAAATCGTATATGTAGGGTCGTTTTCCAAAATACTGGGACCGGGTTTCAGACTGGGATGGATGTTGGTGCCCAAGGAAATGTATCGCTATGCCGAATTGCTCAAACAAAGCCTGGACGCTTGTAGCCCCAACTTGTCGCAAATTATTGCCAATGCCTTTGTGCGTCAGGGTTATATGGAGGATTATCTGAAACGCATCCGTCCCGAATACAAGTTGCGCAGGGACTTGATGCTGCGCGTCATGAAAACGCATTTTCCGCCGGAGGTTACCTATGTGGAACCCAAAGGCGGTTTTTACATTTGGGTGGAATTACCCGAAGGAATCGATGCCCGCGAAATCCTGGAACGTACCATTCCCGAAAAAGTGGTGTTCGTGTTGGGTAAATCCTTCGATCCTTCGGGTCAATCCGTCAACAAATTCCGTTTGGCCTTTTCCAACGTGGACACCGCCGATATTGAGCCTGCCGTACGCATCATAGGAAATGCCATTCGCGAAGTGCTTGCAAAGAAATAAGATTTGCCCTAATTTCGAAACACAAAACCCTAACCCGAAAATCCTTTCCGTCATGCCCGACACTTCCGAAGCCAAACTGTTTGCCTGTTCCCAAAGCGAGGAATTGGCACGAAAAATCGCCGCCCATTACGGCCAACCCTTGGGTAAAGTGGAAATCCAACGCTTTGCCGACGGCGAGTTTCGTCCTTCCTTCAAGGAATCCCTTCGCGGGAAACGTGTATTTATCATAGGCTCCACCTTCGCCCCCACCGACAATTTGATGCAAATGCTCCTGATGATCGATGCGGCCAAGCGTGCTTCGGCCCAATACATCAACGCCGTGATTCCCTATTTCGGCTGGGCCCGTCAGGACCGCAAAGACGAACCGCGCGTGCCCATTGCGGCCAAATTGGTGGCATCCATGCTCGAAACCGCCGGTGCTTCCCGGGTGGTTACCATGGACCTCCATGCCGACCCCATTCAGGGATTTTTTGAAATTCCGGTGGACCATTTGTATTCCAGCACTTTTTTTATCCCATATATCGAAAAACTCAACTTGGATAACCTGGTTATCGCTTCGCCGGACATGGGAGGTGCCAAGCGCGCACATGCCTATGCCAAATACCTCAAAGCCGACGTGGTGATCAGTTACAAACAACGCCTGAGAGCCAACGAGGTTTCCTATATGCAAATCATCGGTGACGTGAAGGACAAAAACGTGGTGCTGGTGGACGATTTGGTGGATACGGGCCGCACCCTGGTCAAAGCGGCCAATCTGATGATGGAACAAGGCGCCCGCAGCGTACGGGCCGTTATTACGCATCCGGTGCTTTCGGGCAATGCCGTGGAGCTCATTGAGAATTCTCCTTTGGAGGAATTGGTGGTCACGGATTCCATTCCCTTGAAGGCTTTGTCAAATAAAATAAAAGTACTAACTTGCGCTCCGTTATTTGCGGAGGTAATGCACAACATTCATTCGCATAAATCCATCAGTAAGAAATTTATCATGTAACCATAAATAACTAAGAATGAAGTCACTAACTATCAAAGGCTCTAAAAGAGAAAGCGTGGGCAAAGCCGCCAGCAAAGCCCTACGTAATGCTGGAAGAGTCCCTTGCGTATTGTACGGAGGCGACGAACCCATGCATTTTTCGGCGGATGAACGCGAGTTCAAAGATTTGATTTACACTCCGGATACGCATACCGTAGTGATTGAATTGGAAGACGGTTCCAAACACGAAGCGGTAATGAAGGATGTTCAATTCCATCCCGTGACGGACCGCATCCTGCATGTGGATTTTTACCGTCTCTACCCCGACAAAGAAGTTACCGTGGTGGTTCCCGTCAAGACCAAAGGCGTGGCACCCGGTGTGATCAAAGGGGGTAAATTGTTCTTCAACGAACGTAAACTCAAAGTGCGCGCCCTTCCGGCCAACTTGCCCGATTATGTGGAAGTGGACATTTCCAACCTCGACCTGGGTGATAAAGTTTACGTGTCCCAATTGCGCAACGACAAATACAAACTGCTTCATCCCGACAACGTAGTAGTCGTACAAATCAAGATGTCGCGTGCCGCCATGAAAGCCGCCCAAGAGGCAGCCAAAGCGGCCAAAGAAGCCGAGAAAAACAAGTAAGAAACCGGTATTAATAACTCAAAACCTCCTCATGCTATGGGGAGGTTTTTTATTTCCGGGCAAAAATCCGGTCTTGTAGAATACGTTTCCTTTAAGCGGGTTGTCATATCCGGTGAAAAAACCGTATTTTGATCTTTCTATTTCTCCTCATTTTATCCTTTCCCGTACTCCGAATTTTTTCCGGTCATCCATCACTCGTCTTTCTCTTTCTTCCCGGATTTGGGGTTTGGGATTTATTTGGGATTTTGTCATTCCGAACGCAGTGTCGTGTCCGCCTCAGGCGGGAGGAATCTCATTTCTATAAAGTACAATATAGAGATTCCTCATCGCTCCTTGCGTCGCTTTCTTCGGAATGACATTCGATTGTCATTTCGAACGAATGTGAGAAATCTCATTCCTTTTCCTTCATAATCAATCAAGGAGATTCCTCGTCGCTCCTTACGTCGCTTACCTCGGAATGATATTATCCATTCAATCACATTATTCATCGTTCATCGCCCGGGTCGGGCGATGCTACATTCCTTCATTCTTTCACTAAAAA
>JAADEB010000094.1 GCA_013153655.1 Chlorobiota bacterium | reverse complement strand
CGCCAAGTGTACGGCCGCGACTACGATACCGATACCATTACCTTGGCCTATTCCGCGCCGGAGGACCAAGCCGTTTCGGCCGATATGTATATTTCCTACGACCAAATCCGCGATAATGCCGCCCGCTACGGCGAACCTTACCTCCGCGAACTCCACCGCGTGCTGATCCACAGCCTGCTCCACGCCCTCGGCTTCGACGACCAAACTCCCGAAACCAAACAAGACATGCACCGCCGGGAGGATGCGTGCTTGGAAACAGTGTTGAAACGTTGAACCTTAAAAACTAGCTGTTAGCCTTTGGATGTTAGCTTTTAGCTTTTTTAGATTTTAACTTTAACCTTACCTAAATTAAATCATTAGCATATTCATCGGATAAAGTATTTGGCTTATTGCTTTAGTCTTAACATTAAATAAATCAAATACTTAGTAATATTAGTCCGAGGAAATCGACCTTGGGAGCGGTGAGGGATCTCATTATTCCGCATTTGGTAAATTATTCATCATATATTGAATAACTATTCACTAACTCACTAGCTCACTATTTCACTAATTCGTTAAAAAAATTTTTTCCATTATACATGTACCGTATTCAGGACGACGGTTTAACCTTTACGAGGAAATTTGTAATTTTGCACGCTTTGGCAAGTTTCATAAAATCAAATGATTAAGTATCCCGAAAAATATGATGTGATAGTGGTGGGAGCCGGTCATGCCGGATCGGAGGCGGCGGCCGCAGCGGCCAATTTGGGCAAAAAGACCTTGCTCATCACCATGGATTTGACCAAAATCGCCCAAATGAGCTGTAATCCGGCCATGGGAGGTATTGCCAAAGGGCAGATTGTCAGGGAAATAGATGCCTTGGGAGGCTATTCGGGCATCGTAGCCGACCTGTCGGCCGTACAATTCAGGATGCTTAACCGATCCAAAGGGCCCGCCATGTGGAGTCCGCGCACGCAAAACGATCGGGCCTTATTCACCAAATTCTGGCGCGAACAATTGGAAAAAATTCCCAACTTGGACCTTATGGCCGATATGGTCACCTCGTTAGTAGTTGAAAATGAGCAGGTTAGGGGAGTAAAAACACAATTGGGCCTTCAAATCGACGCGCGGGCGGTGATTTTGACGGCCGGCACTTTTATGAACGGACGCATTTATATCGGTCCCACCAAATTCGGAGGCGGCAGGATAGGGGAGCCCAAATCCTACGGCTTGACCGAAAACCTCAAGGATTTGGGATTCGAAGCCGGACGGATGAAAACAGGTACCCCGCCGCGTGTGGATATGCGCAGCCTGGATTTTAGCAAAATGGAAGAACAAAAAGGAGACGAAAATCCGGGTAAATTTTCTTTCCTTCCCATTACCAAGCCGCTCGAAAAGCAACTTTCGTGCTGGATAACCTATACCAATCCCATGGTACACGATACGTTGCGCTTGGGATTTGATCAATCGCCGCTGTTCAGCGGTGAAATCGAAGGAACCGGGCCGCGTTATTGCCCATCGATCGAGGATAAAATTGTCCGGTTTTCGGACAAAGAGCGTCATCAACTTTTTGTGGAGCCCGAAGGTTGGAATACCTACGAGATGTATGTAAACGGTTTTTCGACTTCTTTGCCCATCGATGTACAGATCGAATCATTGCGTCGTGTACCGGGTTTTGAAAACGCCAAAATCATCCGTTTCGGTTATGCCATCGAATACGATTGGTTTCCGCCCACCCAGTTGTATCATACGTTGGAGACCAAATTAATCCGCAACCTGTATTTTGCCGGACAAATTAACGGCACCACCGGTTATGAAGAAGCCGCCGCCCAAGGAATCATGGCGGGAATAAATGCGGCCCTTCGTTTGGACGAAAAAGAACCTTTTATACTTCAACGCGACCAAGCCTATATCGGTGTATTGATCGACGATTTAGTCATCAAAGGCACGGACGAACCGTACCGGATGTTTACATCGCGGGCCGAATACCGTACTTTGTTGCGCCAGGATAATGCCGATATTCGTTTGACGCCTTTGTCGTATGCCATCGGTTTGGCCTCCGAAGAGCGGATGCGTTTGGTCGAACGCAAGCTCAAACAGTTGTCCATGCTGCAAGATTTCGTAGCCCGCACCAGCATTAAGCCCGGCGATGTCAACGAGGTATTGGAACGCAAAGGTACGCCCCCCATTAAGCAAGGTTTCAAACTGAAAAAAGTTTTGGCCCGCCCGCAATTGGACAAAGACGATTATATGGCGGTGGGCGTTTTCCGCGATTTTGTAACGAAAAATCAAATTGACGAGGAGGCCGTCAAGCAATTGGAAATTAACCTGAAGTACGAAAAATATATCGAGAAAGAGAAGGAGAACGCCGCCAAATGGCATAAATTGGAAGACGTCAAAATCCCCGAAAACTTCGATTACGACAAAGTCCCTTCCATCAGTTACGAAGGACGGGAGAAACTAAAAAAAATCCGGCCGCGCACTTTAGGTCAGGCCAGCCGGATCAGCGGTGTTTCGCCCAGCGATATCCAAATTCTTTGGGTGTACATGGGGCGCTGATGTTCCACGTGGAACAACGAAAAATTTTTTAATCAATGTTTCACGTGGAACAAATTTTATTTTTCCTGCGCAGTATCCGTAAGTTCAATGATATAAGAGCCGTTCATCTTGGAAGGTTTTCCCTTTAATTCCACTTGCACGATCAAATGGGATTTATCCTTAGCCTTAATAACCACTTCTCCGTCTTTTTCGGTCAAAAAACGGTAACCTGCCTGCGGATGGAAGGCCTGAAAACCGAATAAAATCTGGGATAAAGGCACTTTGTATCCTTCTTTTTTATCCATTTTCAAGGGGTTGGGGAGGGGAATGAGCAATACATAATTTTGCCGGCTGTCGGGTACAGGAATTTTTAAATCATATCCTACTTCGAGCTTTAATACGGCCGTTCCTTCCGCTTTTTGAAATACGGGATAAATTTTACCGATACCGTCCTTTCGGACTTCGAAAACCGTGTCTTTTAGTAAATCGATTTGGACAATTTTGATCATGTCGGATTTCTTTAAGGGGGTCTGAACCGGTTTTTGATGGATGGTTTCCAAAGAAATTTTTTGTGTTCGACAACCCGAAAGACTTAACACGAACAAGCCGATGATGAAAATATTTTTCATTTTTACACGTATTAAAAATTTTTATTAAATTTAAAAAACAAAATCCATACCACAATGAAAAAAATTCTCGTACCTGTCGATTTTTCCACCTGCTCTGAAGCGGCCTTAAGAATGGCCGCGCAAATAGCTCGTAAAACGGGAGCCGAAATCATCTTACTTCACCTCATCGACCTGCCTTCGGGCGAAGTAGGTATGGCCGCCGACGGCACCCCTACCGGGCCGGCAGCCATCCTGCTGATGGAACATGCGCGAAAAAAATTCGACGAATTATTGGCTAAACCCTATTTAAAAGGAATTAAAGTCAATGATTATGTGGATTTCAACCGGCCGTTCGAAGGTATCGCCGATTATGCCGCCGAAAAAGGAGCCGACCTTATTGTGATGGGCTCCCACGGAACCGGTAAAATGAACGGATTCTTTGTGGGTTCCAATACCGAAAAGGTGGTACGTAATTCAAAAATCCCCGTCCTTGTCATTAAAAAATTCGTTCCCGATTTCAATCCCAAACGTATCGTCTATGCTTCAAGTTTTAAGGAACAATGCCATAAATGCTTTAATAAATTGCTGGATTTTGCCCGTTTGTACGATCCCGATATCTATTTGCTGCGTGTCAATACCATCATGAATTTTCTCGCTACCCATGAATCCGAAGAACTGATAGAGGATTTTATAAGCAAACATAAAGACCAATATCCCCTTGAAAAAATGCACAAAGTGGTCTATGACGATTATTCCGTCCAAGAGGGAATTTTCCATTTCGCCGATAAAATTGACGCGGATATTATTGCCCTGAGCACCCACGGCCGTCAGGGACTGTTGCATTTCCTCCAAGACAGTATTGCCGAAGATGTGGTCAATAAAGCCAACCGAAATATTTTGACTTTCCGAATGGAAAAAGACTAAGTTATTGTAATCCAATAAGTTAAGTTTTTCAAAAACGTTTTTTGTTCTATTTATCCTCCTTGAATGGTGCTTCGGCCCGAAAAGATTTCAAGGAGGATATTCTTTTGGATTTACGTAATTTTGGCTAAACCTCTCAAACGAACTTTGCCTTGATTTCGGCCGTTTACATCTTCCTTTTATTATTTATCGCCCTGGCAGGGGCAGCTTTGACTTATTCGCCCCGAAAAGAGCCGGTATTGTTTACCTTGCGCGCCGCCGCCTTAGGGGCCTTTTTACTCTTAATTGCAAACCCCGTATGGAAAACGGTCAAACAACAAAAAACCAAAGCGCGGTTGGTCCTCATACAAGACCGATCGCAATCACAAGCCAAGTATTTGCCTCTATCGGATAGCATAATAACCGAGCTGATCAAGGACAAAGCATTCAAACAACAACTGGATGTATCGGTTGTATATTTGGGAGATACCCTTTACGGACATAAACCCGATTCGCTTAGCCGGCAAACGGCCGTTTATGCCTCGCTTCAAGCGCTTTATGCCCTAAAACCGGAAAAATCACGTGAAGCTTGGGTATTACTTACCGACGGTATTCAAACCCGCGGCCCGGATTACCGGTTTTTGGGCGGCACGTTAAAAAACGTGCGAATTTATCCCTTGGTACTGGGCGACACCATCAAGCGTCCCGATTTGGAATTGGGCCCAGTGGAATACAATCGCCGCACGGGCAAAGGAAACTTTTTTCCCGTGGAAATTCCGGTACATTACCGCAGGGCGGAGTCGCCCGTTCAAACCCGGCTGGAAGTGTGGGAAAACGGCCGGCTGAAAGTCCAAAAAACCATTCGATTGGACCGGCACCAATCCTATCGAAAGGTGGCTTTAACATTTAAAGAAGACCAACCGGGCTGGCACCGGTATCATATCCGTGTGCAAGCTTTCGAGGGCGAAACCGACACCTTGAATAATAGCCGAACCATACAATTTTTGGTGGTGGACCAAAGGGCGCGTATAGCCATTGTGTACGGCGGTCTGCATCCCGATGCCGGGGTGATTCGTCGTGCGCTGGAAAGCGATCGCCACAATCGTGTACGGATACAAAAGCAATGGACAAACGCCGACCGGGCCGACGTCATTATCGCCTTGCAACCAAAGGCCAAACAAATCGAAGCCATACGCCGGGCCGGAAAACCCGTGTGGTGGATAACGGGCGTTGCCACCGATTGGCAAACCCTCAACCGCCTGGCCGGATGGTTTGCCAAACAGACACCCGGAAACGAAACGCGATATTATTATCCGCAATGGAACGAAGAATTCGACTTGTTTTCCTTGTCGCCGCCTGAAGGATTGGTGTTGCCGCCTCTTAAAGACTATAGCGGCACCAACCGGGTGGAAAAAACCGCGCGTGTGCTGTGGTACGGCCGCGAGGAAAACGGCGGTAAAGCCCAACCGCTCATGGCTATTTCACCCGGTCGCCGCGAAGCCGTTACTTTCGGCCAAGGCCTTTGGCGATGGTGGATCTATGCCCGTAAGGATAACAAACAGGATTTTATCCAACAAATGATTCGCCGGACCGTCATGTATTTGAGGCAAAAACCCGGTAAAGATTTACTTGAAATCAAACATGCCGACCGTTACGATGCCGGCACACCCGTCGTGTTATCCGTAAAAGCTTTAACACCCCTGTGGGAGCCTAATCCATCGGCTCGGTTAACATTGACCCTTAACGGACCGGAAACGGAGCGAAAAACCGTTCCTTTATATTACGAAAACGGATTCTACAAAGCCTATTTGGAACATTTGAAACCCGGCTTTTATACCTACGACATTTATTATCAAGACTATCGTTTGCATAAAAAAGGCGGATTTCAAGTGACGCCGTTTACGGCCGAAAAACGCTTTACCCAAGCATGGACCGGAGCCTTAAACGAATTGGCCCGGGGTACGGGCGGGCGGCTATTTTATCCCGGTCAATTGGATTCGTTGAAGAATACTTTAACCG
>JAADEB010000157.1 GCA_013153655.1 Chlorobiota bacterium | reverse complement strand
CCTAATTCTTTCATGCTTAATGATATAGCTTTTACATCTTTAATATTTCCCGGTAATATGCGGTAATATAAAGGCAATTTGCGTGAAGTGGAAAATCCGAACATTAAGTTGATAAGTCTATCAAAATGACCTTTTTTGGTCAAGCCCAATTCAGGATATGGCAATTTCTCGGAATGGCTGATAAGGTCGGTGCCGTCGAATAAAATATTATCATTTCCAACAGCAAATTCACGAAAAAATGCTACAATTTGTTCGCGCAATTTCCCAATTCGATGCAAGAGCTGTCCGGCCGATTTGGGCGAGAGTTTCAACCCTTTAAATTGTTCCGACAGGTAACTGTGTTGGTAATGCTGCTGCATATTTTTCAATGGGCTATGATAAACCAGGCGTCCATATGCCAATACGATTAATTCCTGCCAACAATGAGGAAAATGTTTTTTGAGAAGCTCTTGATAATCATCGAAGTGCTTGTTTATCAATGCGCTTGCACCATATTCCTTGACGGCTATACTTTCAATTTTCGTGTTTTTCATTTCTCTTTCCAATTTTCTTTTTGGCGATTCGACAAACCCTTCTTCCTTGGTAATTTTTCCAAGTAATTTTCCGGTG
Organism: Chlorobiota bacterium; assembly: GCA_013153655.1. GTDB lineage: Bacteria > Bacteroidota > Bacteroidia > Flavobacteriales > Flavobacteriaceae > JAADED01. The sequence continues at coordinate 23,313 of JAADEB010000157.1, read as the reverse complement.
ATTTTACGTGGACGCTTCTTTTCCGGGTCCCATTTACTGGTTACTTCGTAAAGGTAATATTTTCCATTGATTAGGCGTAATTCAGTTCCTTTACGTTTGTGTTTGAGTGCCCATTGAGGATGTTTGCTCATAGTTGTAAGTTTTTTGTTAATATTACGGAAATACGTAATAACGAAATAACGAAAAATTTTTCTAACTACCAAATTTTCATCCGGTTGTTGAAAACTAATTCCGTATTGTGTAAAAGTTAGGGTTTAATACTAAATGATATGCATCCTTTTGATAGGAGAAAATGTTAGGATTTTTTGTTTAATCAAGGAGGAAAGCGCAAATAATAGGCACTGCTATAAACGAGCATTTCTGACGCCGGGTAAGCGAAAAAGACGTATTTTATTATTGAAAGGATACGTGGCAATTAGTATCAGCCTTGATTTTTTGTTATTTTTTCATCAAGGAAAAAGTAAGAAAGTAAATAAAAAAACGCCCTTCCCGGGCGGGAAAGGCGTTGAATGCATGAACAAATGACTTCGCAATTATTCGTCGCGGCGGGGTTTGTGGGAACGGTGGCGTCCGTCGTTGCGGCGGCGGGAACCTCCTCCGTGGGGACGGCGTTCGCGTTTTTCTTCCACATAACCTTCGGGCTTGGGCATCAAAGCCTTGCGCGAAAGACGCAGCTTGCCGTTGGGTTCCTTGGCCAGGAGTTTCACCTTGACCATATCGCCCACTTTGAGCACGTCGTTGACGTCGCGGGTGCGTTTCCAGTCGATTTCGGAAATATGCAGCAGGCCTTCGGTTCCACGGCCGATTTCCACAAAGGCTCCGAAATCCTTGATGGAAACGATTTTGCCTTCATAGACCTCACCCACTTCGGGTTCAAAGGCAATGCTGCGGATAATGTCGATGGCTTCCCGGATTTTTTCGCGGCTCTTGCCCATGATTTCCACAATACCCAGGTCGCCTTCTTCCTTGATGACGATCACCGTGTCGGTGTCTTCCTGCAATTGTTGGATTTCCTTACCGCCTTTGCCGATAACGGCACCGATAAAGTCTTTGGGGATTTCGATGGTTTCGATTTTGGGTACGAAATCCTTCACGTCGGGACGCGGTTCGGAAATGGTTTCGTTCATTTTACCGAGGATATGCAAGCGTCCTTCCTTGGCTTGATGCAAAGCCTTTTCCAGGATGGCGCGATCCAGGTTTTTGATTTTGATATCCATTTGGCAGGCCGTAATACCATCCTTGGTTCCGGCCACCTTGAAGTCCATATCACCCAAATGGTCTTCATCGCCCAGGATGTCGGACAGCACTTGGTATTTTCCGGTTTCTTCGTCCAGAATAAGTCCCATGGCAATACCGCCAACCTGTTTTTTCATTTGGATACCCGCATCCATGAGGGCCATGCTTCCGGCACAAACCGTGGCCATGGACGACGAGCCGTTGCTTTCCAAAATGTCCGACACCACGCGAATGGTGTAGGGTGAATCCTGCGGCACCATGGGTTCCAGGGCGCGTTGGGCCAAATGTCCGTGACCGATTTCACGGCGCGAAGTACCGCGAATGGGCTTCACTTCGCCGGTGGAGAAAGGCGGAAAGTTGTAATGGAGATAAAAACGTTCCTCGTCCTGAAACGACACGCCGTCGATGATGTTCATGTCCATGGATGTTCCCAACGTCACGGTGGCCAATGCCTGGGTTTCGCCCCGGGTGAAGATGGCCGAACCGTGAACCGAAGGCAAGTAATTCACTTCGGTCCAGATGGGACGGATTTCTTCGGGACGGCGTCCGTCCAGGCGGCGACCTTCGTTGAGTACCAGGTCGCGAACGGCTTTTTTCTTCACGTCGGCGAAATATTCCGAAATCAATTTGCCGTTTTCTTCCAGGAACTCTTCGTCGAATTGTTCCATGAGCGCTTCCTTGACAGCGTCGAATTTTTCCTTGCGCTCCTGCTTGGAAGTGCCTTGTTTGGCGATTTCGTAGATTTTATCGTAGGCAAAGGCTTTTACCTTCTCGTAGAGTTCGGGATTGTCTTCCTGCTTGTCGTAATCACGTTTCCGGGCGGCTTTTTCCACTTTGGCGGCCAGCTCGCGTTGCGCTTCGATTTGTTTTTTGATCGTTTGGTGTGCAAAATCGATGGCATCGAGCATTTCCTCTTCGCTCACTTCTTGCATTTGGCCTTCCACCATGGTAACGGAATCGTAGGTGCCGCCCACCATGAGGTCGATGTCGGCTTCTTCGATGTCCTTCACGCCGGGATTGATCATAAATTCTCCGTCTTTACGAATCACGCGTACTTCGGAAATGGGACCGTCAAACGGAATATCCGATACGGCAATGGCAGCCGAAGCGGCCAATCCGGCCAGTGCATCGGGTTGTACGTCTTCGTCGTAGGACATGAGTTGGATCATCACCTGGGTGTCGGCGCGATAATCTTTGGGAAAGGTGGGACGCAACACACGGTCCACCAAACGCATCACCAGGATTTCTTCGCTGGAAGGACGTCCTTCGCGCTTGAAGAAACCTCCGGGAAATTTACCGGACGCCGAGAATTTTTCGCGGTAATCCACCGTCAGCGGGAAGAAATCCACATCGGGTTTTACGTCTTTGTTGGACACCACGGTGGCCAGCAACATGGTGTTGCCCATGCGTACCACGGCCGATCCGTCGGCTTGCTTGGCCAGTACGCCGGTCTCAATGGTGATTTCGCGTCCGTCGTCCAGTCGGATGCTTTGCTTTATGGGTTCGGGTTTCATAAATGTTGTTTTTTCGGTTTAAAAATAAAAAAAGGGCATGGCTGCCCTTTTTTTGCTGTTCGTTTTGTTACTTACGCAGTCCGAGGTCTTTGATAATCGCACGGTAGCGTTCAATGTCCACTTTTTTGAGGTAATCCAAGTGGCGTCGTCGTTTTCCCACCAACTTAATCAAAGCACGCTCGGTGCTGTAATCGTGTTTGTGTTTCTTCAAATGTTCGGTCAAATGCTTGATACGGTACGTAAACATAGCGATTTGCGCTTCCGGCGATCCGGTATCCTTCTCGGACTTGCCGTACTTCTTGAAAAATTCTTTCTTGATTTCAGGTGTCAAATACATGCCAATATTATTTTAATGATTTTTATGTATTTCAAGGCGCAAAGATACAATATATATTTTAATAAGCAAACCGGTTGGAGGGAGGATGGTTGTTAAAACGTTGAATCGATAAATCGTTGAATCGTTTTGACTGATAACCGGTGACCGATGACGGATATATTTTGTTGAATAGTTGAATTGTTGAAAAGTTGAATAGATTTGTTAAACCGTTAAATCGTTAAATCGTTAAATCGATAATGGTTGTTAAACCGTGCAATCGCCAAATCGTTAAACCGGAGAATTTCTGTTGAATAGTTGAATTGTTGAATAGTTGAAAAGTTGAATAGATTTGTTAAATCGTTAAACCGTGGAACCGGTTTTTTTCTGTTGAACAGTTGAATAGTTGAACAGATTGATTTACTAATGTATAGGTTTTTTGTTGTATGAATTTTACTTTTCCCTTGCTCCTTTGACTTTTTACCTACTGTAATCACGTTTACCATTTCCCGTTCTCCGTTTCCCGTGTCCCGAAAATGCACCGGTCACCGGTCACCCGTCTATTCAAATGTTCAACAGAAGTTCCGGTTTAACGATTGCACGATTCAACGCTCAAAAATGAGGGAAAAGGAAAAAGGAACAAGGTCAAAGTAAAGTTATTAAGTCAGTCAAATAATTATCAGAGAATCAAGTAGTTAAAGTTAAGGTTAAGGTTAAGGTTAAGGTCCCGATTCAACGATTCAACGATTCAACGGTTTAACGATTTAACGGTTTAACGGTTTAACGATTTAACAAAAAACCCCGTTTCCCGAATGTGCTCCGGTCATCCGTCCCTGTTTTAAAAAAAAATCCCTATCTTTGATAAATATTTACCATAAGTCCGCGGCACGTGCGCATAAAGGTTCATTGACATTCATACATACGAGGAATAAAACGGCGAAGCACAAACACGCATCATGTTTATGAGCTTTTATCCGAACCCGGCCGCCGGCTTATCCGTAGCATGCACTACAAACATTTTTTTCTTCTTTTCTAAACTTTTGCCTATGAAAATATCCACCCTTTTTCCCGGCTCCGTTTTATTCCGTTGGTTCAGGTCCCGGCAACCGGCCCGGGTGAACGCTCTTTTTCTCGCGGGGAAATTCCGGACCCTTGTTTTTGCCGTTCTCGCCCTCGGCGCCACCAAAAAAATGCAATCCCAAGAAAACCCCAACTACGCCCCCGGACACAACGTCCTTCGCAACCACCACCGCCAAACCGATACCACCGACCGCCTTTCTACCTATACCGACTGGGTTAAAGCCAGCGAAAAAATCCTCGACGGCAGCACCGATACGCGCTGCGTTAATGTTGTAATGACCGTAGAAGAAAATTTTGACGATTCATCTATCACCGTTGCAGGCGATATAGATCAAAGTACTGTTAATTTTTTAAACTGGCTCAACTCCTACGGAGCAGACCAATATGTATATCAATCCATGCTGGGTGATGAAGATATGGGAAATAGCTGGGGAGCTACTGTTAGTCCAGACATCTTAAGTGCCAGCTATTTAGCACCGTCTTCTCTAAACTCTAACTACATTATAGCCCTCTTCCACGAAGCCTTTGGGCACGGGTCAGATATCGACCACGATAGCGGGCGGACGCTGGTTGCAGAGGAAAATGTTGGAACTGCTGAAAACCCAAATTGGATCCCTTTCGGAGACGTCAAAACCGTGATGTCTGCTGGTGATGTTTCCGGACACTATATCCAAGCGGCAACTAATGATCCCGCGAAATCTACTGCCGGACCGGATGATTACATCTATATCCCAAGCCCTTTAGACGGAACACCCAATAAATTCCGCGTCTTAAAAACAGACCTAGCCAACAATAACCCGGCTCTCAATACGCTGCAAATGATCAATGACCATCTGCTAACTTACCCGCAAAAAGTATTAAACCTCAATGATGCGGAAACCGTAACCCCGCCAACTTATACCATAGATACCAACGCCGGAACAATCACCATTACCAATCCGGATTCAGATTACAGCGGAAGCCTGGAAATTATCGCGGGAACCGGTATTACTCAACCGGACGAATACAGCCTGCATTTTTATGATGCCAACGGGAATCTCATCAACCCCAACGGTGATGTCGGCTACGATTTCCGCAACGGCGTAGCCGTGCCGTACCCGGCAGGTACTGCCTACATTGCTATTCTCAATATTGACCAAAACGTAAAAAGTAACTTGGTGGCAGTGGACACCACTCCCCCACCAAACAACCCACCGGAAACTGCTGCCAGTTCTGTCAGCACCGCTGAAGATACGCCTTATACTTTTAGCATCAGTGATTTTAACTACAGCGACGCCGACGGCGACTCTTTGCAAAAAATTAAACCTACTTCCCTTCCGGCACACGGAACTTTAACGCTCAACGGCAACACCGTGAGCGCCAACCAAGAAATTTCCGCGGGAAATATCGGCAACTTGCAGTTTACACCGGATGCCAACTGGAACGGTGATACTACTTTTGAGTTCAGCGCCTCCGACGGGACGGACTGGTCCGCTCCGGACACGATGACCATTCACGTTGACGCGGTCAACGATGCGCCAACCTTAAACGATATTTCAATAGACACTACGGTTAACCACGATACAACGCTAACTTACGATTTCAGTCAGCTGGATTTATCGTCATACTACAACGACGTGGAAGGCGACCAAATTACCGACGTGCGTATTGCCACATTGCCAACCAACGGAACTTTGCAACTAAACGGCAACGCGATTAGCGCCGATGATGAAATTTCCGCGACAGATTTCGCTAACTTACGGTACGTTTCCAACGCCGGAAACAATGATTACACCGACGACTTTGAAATCGCCGTCAAAGACGGCACCGATTGGAGCAACAATGCGCATGTTTCATTTAACATCACCGTCGGCATCGAAGACGAAAAAATCGCGGGATTACGGGTTTATCCGAATCCAACGGCGGGCAAAATCAGCGTTCAAACCGACCAAACGAATATTTCCGAAATCAAGGTTTATAACCAGTTGGGACAGGAAATTTTCGCGGAAAATTATGGCAACCAAACCGTCTACGCGGAATTATACATCAACCGCGCCGGATTATATTTCATCGAAATTACCGACGACGCCGGACACCGTTCGGTGGTAAAACAATTGGTGTGGTAAATGGATAACGTTCACGGTCGTAATCGCCGTTGTAGAGACGTTGCATGCAACGTCTCTACAACAACGTCAAATACGACAACGTCCCCCCAAAATAATTTCCCGCGAAAAAATTTTGTTATAATACGCATAAAATCATATATTTAACCCGCAAACGGATATATCCGATATTGAAAATTACGAAATTATGTCCGGTAAAAAATTTCGCGGGAAATACCGCGTGGATTCCGCGCGAATGAAAAATTATGATTATTCGCGCAATGGTGCGTATTTCGTAACAATAGTTACGGAAAACCGCGAAAATTATTTCGGTGAAATCATTGATAAAAAAATGCAATTATCCGAAATGGGGGAAATTGCGGAAAAATTTTGGCACGAAATCCCGCAACATTTTCCGTTTGTAAAATTGGACGCGTTTGTGGTCATGCCCAACCACGTGCATGGGATTATTTGGATTGATAATGATGGTAATAATAATGACGTGCGTATTGATGACGACGCGCGTATTGATAATGGGACGCGGCGTAGAGACGTTGCATGCAACGTCTCTACAACAACGTCAAATACAAATACGTCATCAACAACGCCCAACAATCAAAAAAACGAAAAAATGGCAAAAATTTCGCCCAAACGCGGTTCATTGGCAACGATTATTCGTTCATATAAATCCGCCGTTACCAAAAAATCCCGCGAAAAATTCCCATATTTCGCCTGGCAACCCCGATTCCACGATCACATTATCCGCGACGAAACATCATTAAACAAAATCCGCAAATATATCATTTTGAACCCTGAATTGTGGGACCGCGACCGCAATAATAACGGGGATTGGTAATTTTTATTTAAAATTTTCAAAATATCATTATTTTGTTCAACAGAAATAACCGATTTAACGGTTTAATGATTTCACGGTTTAACAAAAATAGGAGATTCCTCAGTCGTTACCTCCTTCGGAAGGACAAAACGTTCGTCCGAAACCACAAAGATAACGTATTGATCTAGTTAAAGTTAAGGTTAAAGTTAAGGTGCCATTATAACGATTGCCCGATTCAACGATTCAACAACCTCATCATCCCTTGCCCGCCAAATAATCCCCGGCCAATTGTTCCAGTTCCCGGTACCATGCGGCGCCGAAACGGCGTATAAGAGGTTCTTTCAGGTAGCGGTATAGAGGCATTTTAAGTTTGGCTCCCAAGGCACAAGCCGCCGAGCATATATCCCAGCGGTGATAATTGACAGCGGTAAAATGGGTGTATTCCGTAATGCGGATGGGATACAAATGGCAGGAAACCGGTTTGGGAAAATCGATTTTGCCGTCACGATAGGCTTTTTCGATGGCACAATAGGCAATGCCGTTTTCAAAAACCACAAAAGCACATTCGCGTCCATCCACCAGGGGAGTTACGTATTCGCCCGTCTTGTCTTTCACATAGAGTCCTTGCCGCTCCACGGCTTCAATACCTTCGGGACGCATATAGGAACCTACCACGGGATAGATTCTTTCCAAAACAGGCAATTCGGATTTTTCCAATGGCGCCCCTGCATCCCCTTGCACACAACAATCGCCCTTGCATTGCGCCAAATCACAAGCAAAATATTCCTCGAATATATCGGCCGATATGAGTGTTTTACCCAATTGAATCATAAGGCGAAATAAAAAAGGGGACGTTTCCGTCCCCTTGGCTCCCCCAGCTGGACTTGAACCAGCGACACATGGATTAACAGTCCACTGCTCTAACCAACTGAGCTATGGGGGAATGTTGGTTTTGCGCTTGCAAATATATAATGATTTTTCTTTTCATGCAACATTTTGAAATAATTTTTTTCAGCACAAAACGATTCTTTTTGCAATTCGATTGTATATCAGGTTTTTATGGTTTTGGGATTTGGGTTTTGGGATTTGGGTTCTTTCATTGTTCATTGTTCACTGTTCACTGTTCATTAAAAAACGCCTTCACGCCTTCACGCCTTCACTCTTTCACTAATTAAATCCGTTTCCCGTTCCCCGTTCCCCATTCCACATTTCCCGAATTAGCACCGGTCATCCGTCATCAGTCCCTTCGATTTAACGATTTAACAACAATTACCCATCTATTCAACTCTTCAACTTTTCCCCATAGGGGTCTGCGACAACTGTTCAACAAAAATTACCTAATGCATAAAAAAAAACCGCCCTCGCAAAGGAAGGCGGCTTGGCAAAAAAACTTTGATGAGAAGGGGACTCAGTAGCGGACGATTTCCAATTGGCTGATAGCGGTGTTGATCAGCAAGGAAATTTTTTTGTCGTATTTGTCGTAACCGGAATTTCGGTAAGTGTTTTTTCCCGTTTTGATAAAGCCCGGGATGGTTTTGGCGGAAAACACATTGTTGATTTTCACCTCCACCCCCGTATCTTCGGGTACCCAAATCTTTAAATCCGAAGCACCGGAGCTGATTTCCACACGGGTTCGGGGTGCGCGTTTACCCAGTTTCAGGTGCAATTTGGAAGCACCGGTATTGATTTTAAGGAGGCGCAAGTCATAGGGCGAAAAATCCAAATCCAAAGCCGAAGCGCCCGTATTGATATTCAAAGTCCAGGGAATACTGTCGTTGAGGCGCAATTCGCCGGTGGCCAGTTCATTGATATGAACGTTTTTGTTTTGCGAGGAAGCACCTATGCGTATCACGGCTTTGTCGCCCAGCATATTGAGCCGGCTTTTGAGTTCGTAAGGCACGTCCTCCAAAACCAATTCGTAAAGTTTGGAAGTGGGCTCCTTCACCTTAAAATCCGCCGCCGCAATGTTTAATTTCATTTCGGCTTCCCGGATAGCGGGGCTCATTTCGGCGGAAAAATACAAATCGTTGCGTTCCGTGTTTTTTCCCGACGTACCGTAAACGGCCGTAGTGTCCGAACCATTGTCTTCGTCGTCATCATCATCCGATTGGTAATATACATCCACGGGAACCAATCCGAAAATGCCTTTGCGCCAATGTACCTGCGGTCCGAAGAACAACAGACCGAAGAAAGCCAAAAGCAAGAGAATGTTAACCGCATCCCGCACCTTGGGCGCCATGGGAATGTAGCGCAATCCCATAATGATGAAGAGGAAAGGCCACAGGCGGAAGATTTGAGCCATACTCACATGGACATAGCCCAAGTTGCGAAGCAAGAATATCAGACCCAGTCCGATAAAGAAAATGCCGAGATAGAAATTGGATTTATTTTTCATGATCTTGATGATTTTGTTGTTGGGTTTCGTTTTGAACGTCTTCATGGGAGGTACCGGAATCCGGATTTTCCGTGCCGGAACCGGAGTTCAGGTCTTCCGAAGCACGGGCATCCATGAGGAATTTAATGCCGAAAATAATCAGGAAAACGGGCCAAAGTTTACGAATGCTGGCCCATGACCAATGGAAATAATAATCGGCCAGGAAAATCAGACCCATGGTGATAAGCAGGACACCCAAAAATACATTTTGTTGTTGTCCCGAATGAGCGGCTTCCGGTTCGTCAATCCATTCATCCGCTGTGGTATCGCCGGATGCAAAGGAATTTCCTTCATCCAAAAATGAACGTTCGGGCGAAGGCAAAATAATGCCGAAGAGTAAGTAAACCAGTGCCAGCGGAGGATGGGCGATAATCAACAGGGCGCAAACAAGGCGTACAATCCATGCATCGGTGTGCCAATATTCGGCCAGGCCGCCACATACCCCCATCAATATTCTGTCGTTACTTTTGGTTAATCGTTTTGCGTTCATATGTGTGATTTTTGGTATTGTTTTTGTTCAGTTTTTTGTAAATCAATGATTTTTATTTAAACTTGCAATAATCAAATCATCAATTATGAAACATTTTTTCGCTTTTCTGTTATTAGGATTCATATGGATGGGATTTGTTACAGTGTCAATCCCCGATGCGGAACTCAAAGACCTCCAAGGACGCGATGTTTCCTTCCACAAAGCCATTGAAAACGGTGACAAACCCGTTATTGTAAGCTTTTGGGCTACCTGGTGTGTGCCCTGTATCAAAGAACTGGACGCCATCAACGAAGTCTACCCCGATTGGCAGGATGAAACCGGTGTGAAACTCATCGCCGTTTCGGTGGACGACGAACGCACATCGCGCCGCATCAAACCTTTGGTCAACGGAAGGGGTTGGGATTACGAAGTTTATCATGATTACAAAGGCGAACTCAAACAGAAACTCAACATCAACGCGGTTCCTTACCTTATCATTATTCATAAAGGAAAAATCGTTTACACCAAAACCAGTTACACCCCGGGAAGCGAAGAGAAACTTTTCGAAATAGTAAAAAAACTGAAATAATCCCCTTATGAAATCATTTAAATGGTTGCCTCTGTGGCTATTGTTGGCAACGATGACGGCCCATGCACAAAAAATAAGCGGATCCTATTATTCCCTTACCCAGTTCTATAACGACGATTCTCTTATGCACTTCAAGGCGCCCGAAAGCGGCCTGCGAAGCATGCAATATCTGGACCTACATCTTTTGAGTGCGGACTGGGAAGCCGGTTTCAATGCCGAATACTATTTGCCCGAAGCACTCCTGGGTTACAATCCCGAACTGAAAGGCTATTTTCTGGGTTGGTATGTTCAATACCAAAAAGACAATTGGAAATTGCGTGCGGGAAATATTTACGATCAATTCGGTTCGGGTATGGTTTTCCGCTCCTGGAATGACAAGCAATTGGGAATCGACAATGCCTTGCGCGGTATAGATGTTCAATACAAATGGGGTTCAGGTCCAGCGGTAAAATTGATAGCCGGCCAACCGCGCACCGGTATGACCTACGACGACAGTTTTATCGGCGGCATTTCCGTTAAAAATGAATTTGAATTGGGTTTGGATGCCAGCCTGAATGTGGAAGCTTCGGCCGTTACCCGCTACTATGAACCCGAAAACGACAAGGTGCCCGCTCACGTAAATCTCTACGGTATCCAAACACAATTCTCCGGAGGACCTTGGGATTTTTATTTCGAATACGATTACAAAACCCCCGATGCGCTTTATGCCAACGGCGTACTCAACGACCGCGTCCTGTTCGACGGTGATGCCTACACCTTTAACGCAGGATATGCACGTAAAGGTTTCGGTGTGAATCTTACCTTGCGCCGTGCCGAAAACATACAAATGTACAGCCGCCGCTCCCTGGAATTCAATCCCTACAATACCGGTGTGGTGAATTATGTACCGGCCTTGGTCAAGCAACACGATTACCCTTTGGCCACGCTGTATGTGTATGCCACCCGTCCGGGGATTTCCTGGGCCGATATGCATGTGGGCGAAATCGGCGGGCAGGCCGATATGGTGTTTAAAATCAAACGCAAAACCTTCCTGGGCGGACGCTACGGAACGGTGGTTTCCGTCAATGCTTCGCAATGGCATGCCTTGAAGGCCGAATTTATCCCCGCGCTGGGTATCTACAAAAGAAATTTTTGGGAAGGCGGCGCCCTCTATTACCGCGACATCAATGTGGAAATCAAGCGTAAATTGAACAAAAAGCTGAAAACCGGCTTGTTTGTCATGCATCAAAACTACAACCAACTACTCCTGGAAGGCCATGGCGAAATGATCAATGCCCTAACGGTGGTAAGCGATTGGTATTACCGCCTGCCCCATTATTCGTCCTTGCGTTTCGAAGCCGAACATTTGTGGACAAAACAAGACGAAAAAAATTGGGCCGAAGCCGGATTGGAATTCAATTACAACGGAACATGGGGATTTTTTGTAAACGATATGTATAATTACGGTTCGTCCAAAATCCATTACTACAACGCCGGCGTGGTTTACACCCATGGGGGCAATCGCCTGCAACTTTCCTACGGACGTCAGAAAGGCGGTTTGGTTTGCGTGGGCGGCGTTTGCCGGTATGTCCCTCCCAGCAAAGGACTCCAACTTTCCCTTTCGCTTTCGTTGTTGTAAAAGCGGATTTGGGATTTGGGAGTTAGGATTTGGGAATTAGGATTTGGGTAGTTTTTTACCACAAAGAACACAAAGAAGCCACGGAGAACACGAAGTTTCTTATTTGCTACGAATTACACGAATTTTTTTCTTCGTGTTAATTCGTGAAATTCGCGGTGTATTAATTACGAATTTGGGAATTAGGAGTTAGGTTGTAAATGGAGATTCTTCATCCCTTTGGTCGCCGGAATAACAGAACGCATGTTCGGGATGACGAGGACCCAAAGCCAAAATCCCCAATCCGGACGAAAAAGATTCCCCACATTTATTCCTCCTAAGGACCCTCATAGAGGAATGACAAAATGCGAACTCATCAGTGTCCGGCGGCATCATCCGCAATGGCACGTATGTAATCACCGGCTGTCATGACTGGCAAAGTCGATTGACGAAAATCTTTCAGATTGCGTGTGATAACAATTTGTAAGCCGTTTTCGAGAGCAGTATAGTACTGAATGGCATCTTCCATATCTTTAAATTCCGATTCCAAGGCCAAACGGATGATTTTTTCATCCAACTCCAAGGGTTTTACCAGCAACAACAATTTGCGGATAACCCGGCGTACCTCTTCCTCATTTTTTAGATGTCGCGACATAATATAATATACATTGGCTATGGTAAGCGCCGATACATAGGCCTGAATGCGACCTTTTTCAACGAGTGTAAATAACGATTTGGCTTCATCCGAAAAAGGTGTGCGAGCAGCCAGTAAGTCCAATATAATATTGGTATCCAATAATATATGATCAGGCATCTCTAAAATGTTTTTTATCCAAAAATTCCCGGATTTCCTTTTTCGGGTCTAAGGGAGGGGCGTGTAAAATACCGCTCAATTCTTCCACCACCGAACCGGTCGTTTCCTCATTCGCTTGCTTGGCGACCAAGGAACGTAAATAATTTTCCACCAATTTGGATAAACTGATTTTCCGCGCACGTGCCAATTGCTTGGCCTTTCTGATGAGGTCTTTTTCTATGTTTAATGTAAGTTTGGTATGCATACTCGCTTTTTTACGTACAAAAATAATAAAAAATTACGTAAACAACAATACCATTTACCCAATAAAAAGGGGGGGAACTATTATTTCCGTTAAATCGATTTATGAAAAAGCCTTTATCTTTCTATTGCGCACGTTGACTTTTAGCGGGTTGTCCCATAGGTCGATATGACGCTCATATATCTATTTTATGCACTATGTAGAATTTCGATATGTCATTATGATCCCTTTGGGGATTCTTAAAGGTTAGGGCCACGACCGCACGGATCACGGGTATCCGGTCATCCGTCAACGGTTATCATTCATCTATATTTAGGATTCTTTGATTGTCCTTTTCACATTATGACCTTTTCCTTATCGTTTAAGAGAGCAACCGTAAAATCGATGAATGGAAACCTTTTTATTCAAAATCAAATCACAAAAAAATCCCGGACCTCAACAGACCGGGATTGTAGTGCTAAACCTTCAATCATTAACGCAATGTGATACCCAATTGATACATACGTTCGTTGCGGAAGTAGAAATAGGGCAAGCGATCCATTCCGGCAAAAACCTGCCAATGGCGGCCACCGACAAAGACATTGTAACCGAAATTCAAACGCCGTTCATAAAAATTGCGTTTTTCGCGCAATTTGTAGCGAGCGTCGTCCATGGTGTATTTGAGTTTTTGCACGCTACCGATACGAATACGCCCGTAGATTTCCACCCCGAATGACAAATGGCGTGCGGGATAAATCATCAACCCCGTATTGCCGTAGAACCATGAGGTGCGCAGTTTGTTCTGTGCCAAATTGACCGACGAGGGCACCATAACCATGGTATGGTTCCGGACCGAATGAAAATAGTTTCCGTTGGGGACCAATTTTTGCCAGCGAAATCCGAAGCCCACCACATATTTGAATGTACCGTTTTTGTCCAGCGGCACAAAGGTTTCCATCCCCAGGGAAATATATTGCGATTTCCAGGTATTATAGGACGTTTCCAGGGGCTGGGGATCCACATTGTTGAGGCCCCAATCGATACGGGTGGAAGTGGTGACGGATGATTTTTTCTTTCGTTTTTTATGGGTACCGTTTTGGGGACGGGTATTTCCGGAAGGGGCCGGTTTTCCTTTGTTCCGGTTTTCCTCACGGTTTTTTTCATGATCATTTTCTTCTTTATCATCTTCTTCGCTCATTTCCTTCATAATACGGATGATTTCCACAATGCCCCGTTCGCTTTTGGATTCTTTGCGCGCACGAACGCGGTTGTTCAGACCCAGATCGGCCTTGTAGCGTTCCAATTCGGCATAGAAATAATAATCCCAATCGTCGGCATAATTTTCCAACGTACGGGCCAAAGCCTTACGGTAGGCCGCCGAATCGTCCACGGGAATGAGTTTCAGGTCGTTCATCAGGGCTTGTTGGCGGGCTTTTTCGATGCTGTCCATGCGCCGGAAATGACGGCGCGTGGGTGCTTCCCATGGTTTTTCGTTTTGGGCTTGTAACATCAAACCCCACAATGTCAGCCAAATAATTAAATAGTGTTTCATAATGTTATTTTTTTGTGAAAGTATTTTTCCGGTCGGGTTTATATTAATCCTCTTGGTACATCAAATAGGCGCGACTGTGTTCCAAATAGCCGTGAATCAAATAGGGAGCATCGGGATTTCCGTAGTATCCCGTGCTATGCCGTTCGAGGTGGCCTTCGTTCCGCGCAAACCTGATTTCCTTGGCAAACGACAGGTTGAAATCGCCTTTCAGGTCGAAACGGAAGGGCGTTCGGGTGGTATTGAGGATGCGGAATTTGCCGTAATTCCCGTCCAAATGGAGCCGGTACGGGCCGTTGGCCAGGCGTTGTATGACCACTTCATTATAATCGCCCGTAATTTTTCCGTTGTAAAGTTGATGAATGCGGATACGCTGGTAATCGCCTTGAATTTGCAGGTTTTTCACCCGTCCGATACGAAGGCGGTTATGATCGCCGAAAAGCACAAAATTTTTGGCATGATCCACCCGGATTTTATTATAATCGCCTTGAATGTGCAGGCGAAATACCAACCCTATCCTGATAGACGAATAATCCGAATAAATTTTTCCGCCCCGCATAAAATCCACCGAGAGCGTGTCCATATAATCGCCGTAGAGAATATTGTTATGGCTGCGAAGCTCACCGGCATAGAGTTTTCCGTAATCCATGCGCGCGGTCAGAGGTGCGTCCATATCCGTGATATGGAGGGTTCCGTAGTCGGCATTTACTTCGGCGGCGGCTTGGCGGGGTAATTTCAGGGTGTAGTCCACATAATAATTTTGGATATGCGATTTGATACGTTTCCAGCTGTCTTTATCGGCTATACGGGTTTCGATTTCCAAAAGGCTGTCGCCCCGGAGGCGGAAGCGCGGACGGATGATTTTGACGGCTTGTTCGGCCGCATATCCGTTATCGGCTTCCACATGTATGATAAACACCACCAACACGGAACGGCGGTCATCGGGTTCGAGGCGGATATGGCCGTAATCGTTATCGATTTTTACTTTCCGGATATCTTTTCCGGAATAGTAGCGTACGGAACCTTTTTCCATATGCAATCCCTGGGCGGGCATATGCAGGGGGAAAACCAGCACGGCCAGCCAAGCAAGGATCAGGCTAAGATTGATGCGTTCGGTTTTCATAGATTTGGCGGTTTCGCAGTTCCATCAATTGTTGTTTGAGGTCGGTAAGGATGCGATGTTGCATTTCCTTGTTGCGAATCATGGCGTCGAGGGTACGGTAATGGCCTCCTTCCATGAATTGAGTTTGAAGACGATCGTAATCTTCTTCCAGCCGTTGGAGATGGCGGAAGGCATCGTCGATGAGTTTTTGAGCGCCCGGCAAACCTTCGGCGGCGTCCATATCCCAGCCGGCGGTTTGGAGTTCCTTTTTGAGCATACGCTCCCATTGGGTTCGTTTGGTTTCCATACTTTGGATAATATGGGAAGTTTGTCCGCTCAGTTCGTTCAGGCTTGCCGGTTGGGTCCACCACCACACCAATCCCAAAAACAGGATGGAGGCCGCCACAAACCATTTGGACCAATCGCGGCGACGGAGCCACAAAGTGCGCCGGGGCCGGGTTTGTTTTTCCAGGCGGATACGGAAACGTTGTTCGTGACCTTCGGGCGGTTCCCAAAAATCAAAAGGGGTTCCGGCACCGGAAAATTTATCTTTCATGTTCCAATATTTTTTTCAATTGTTGCTTGGCACGCGTCAGCAAGGTGCGCACATTGGCATAAGAAATATCCATAATCGAAGCGGTTTCCTGCAAATCGTAACCTTCGATATAATGCAAGCTCAACACCGTCCGGTAGCGGGGATTGAGTTTCATCAAGGCTTCGGCCAAACGTTTTTTATCTTCCGTTTGCCAAGTGTCGTCCGGCGGCGTTTCGTCTTCCGCCGCCATCTCGGGCCATTCGTCGCGATCGGTCTCATAGCGCCGGTATTTTTTGAGCCATTGCAGGCTCTCGTTTACGGCAATTCGTTTGAGCCAAGCGCCCAAAGGAGCATCACCCCGGTAGGCATCCATATGCTCGAAGGCCTTGATAAAAGCTTCGTGCATCACATCTTCGGCATAATGAAAATCGCCGGTGATGCGGTAAGCGGTATTGAACAAGGCACGAGCGTACATGCGGTAAATTTTTTCCATAGCCCGGCGGTCGCCTCTCTTACAAGCTTCCACGAGTTCGGTATGCGACTGCTGAACGGCCAAGGTATGGGGGTTTTTCGTTATAAGGATGTATAAATTTACGGATTGTTACACTTTTTGTCAAAAATGGTTTATGGAAATAATAAACTACCGGAATTCCTTCTAGGACTTATTCATCCTTTACGGGGGATACATATCATATAATGGATATAAGGATACTCATCAAATAATGCATATAAGCATTAGAGATTTAATCATGTTTAATATCAAAGTAAACTTCTTATGATAAAAAATAATTCTTTGCTTACATTAATCGATTGAATAAATTTCGAGAGTTCAGTTTTGTAACTACTTTTATATGTAACATCCGTAAGATATTCCATTTATCGGCGTATTTAAGAGATAGAATAAATAACGACAAGCGAATGTTGTCATGAGATAGGCCCGGGATTTTTTTATCTTTGTCAAAATCCGAAAATGAATCCGTATTACATTTTATTGATTATTGCGCTCTATTTCGGCCTGTTGATCGTTATTTCGCGTATCACGGGGCGGGAGGACAGCAACGAAGTCTTTTTCCGCGCCAAACGCGAAGCACCGTGGTACCTGGTGGCTTTCGGGATGATAGGCGCCTCGTTGTCGGGCATCACCTTTATTTCGGTGCCGGGATGGGTGGAAGCCAAGCAATTTTCCTACCTGCAAATGGTGTTGGGATTCGTGGTGGGCTATTTTGTGATTGCCTACGTGCTGCTGCCGGTGTACTACCGTATGAACCTGACTTCCATTTATTCCTACCTGGGCGAACGTTTCGGCACGGCGGGCTACAAGACGGGTTCCGTATTGTTCCTGATTGCGCGTGTGATGGGCGCTTCGCTGCGGCTTTTCCTGGTGGCGGGCGTGTTGCAAATGATTTTATTCGATAAATTGGGCGTTCCTTTTTGGCTTACCGTCAGCCTGACCATCGTGCTTATCTGGGTCTATACGTCCAAGGGCGGCATCAAGACCATCATCGTGACCGACACCCTGCAAACGGCCTTTATGCTGGGCGCTTTGGTGCTGACCATTATCCTCATCGGCCGCCACATGAACATGGGTCCCGGCGAATTGGTTCGCCTGGTGCGCGAAAGTCCGCACAGCCGGGTTTTCTTTTTCGACGACGTCAACGACCCGCGTTACTTTTGGAAATTATTCCTGGCCGGTGTGTTCATCGCCATCGCCATGACCGGCCTGGACCAAGGAATGATGCAGAAAAACCTCACCGTCAAGACCTTGAAGGACTCGCAAAAGAATATGCGTTGGTTTTCCATCGCCTTGTTTATCGTCAATGTGTTTTTCCTGGCCTTGGGCGTGATATTGCTGGCTTATGCCGACTTTCGCGGATGGGATTTGGCGGCGCAAGGCATCAAGGGCGATAAGATTTTTCCGCATATTGCCGTGGAAACGGACTTGGGCTTCTGGGCGGCATTGCTCTTTGTATTGGGACTTATCAGCGCGGCTTATTCCTCGGCCGACTCGTCCATGACGGCCATCACCACTTCGTTCAGCATCGACATTTTGGACCTCAACAAACGCTACCCGCCGGATCAACGCAAGCGCATCCGCAAGCTGGTACATATCGGCGTGTCGGTGTTTTTTATCATCATCCTGTTGTTGTACAGTGTGTTGATCAAGGACCAAAGCATCATCAACTCCATTTTTACCTTTGCGAGTTATACCTACGGGCCGTTGTTGGGCCTGTTTGCCTTCGGCCTGTTCAGCAAAAGGCGCGTGCGTCCTTGGGTGATTCCCGTGGCAGCGGTGGTGTCGCCGGTGCTGACCTATGGAATTGCCGGCTTGCCGGAACGTATGGGTTGGGCATACAAATTCGGTTTCGAACTCTTGCTGGTAAATGCCGCCATTACCATGCTGCTGCTTTGGTTGGGCGGTTTGGGCTATCAAAATAAGAAATAATGAAAAGGTTTTCGGTGGTTGTCCTCCATTACAATGCTCCCGCCTTCCTGGAAGGCGCCTTGCATAGCCTTGTGCGGGCTACGGAAGGCATGGATGCCGAAATCATTGTAGCGGACAACGCATCGGACCGGTTCGACAAAGATTATTTTTCCGGACTTTTTCCCGGCGTTACCTTTCTCCCGTTTCCCGAAAATTACGGTTTTGCCAAAGGCAATAACCTGGCGGTACGGGAGGCTTCGGGTGAATATGTTTTCCTGATCAATCCCGACGTTTTGGTGCCGGAAGACCTGTTTCGCCGTTTGCTTCCCAAGATGGAACAGGCGGAGGCATTGGGTCTGGCGGGCATACGCCTGATGGACGGGCGCGGACGTTTTTTGCCGGAAAGCAAGCGCCGCGTGCCGGGATTCCTGAGCGTGCTCGACCGTATGGGCGGAACCGGAGGCGGACGTTACTACGACACGCGATTGGCCGAAACCGAAGACGGCGAAACGGAAATCCTGGTGGGAGCCTTTATGGGTTTTCGCAAGGAAGATTACGAAAAAGTGGGCGGCCTGGACGAATCCTATTTTATGTACGGCGAAGACATCGACCTGTCGTTCAGTTTTTTGCGGGCCGGTTACCGCAATTATTATTTCGGGTCGTTGGGCGCCTTGCATTTCAAGGGCGAAAGTACGCCGCGCAATGCACGCTACCGGGCGCATTTTATCAATGCATCGGTGAAATTTTACCGAAAATACGGAAAGCCGCCGCTCACATGGCTGGCACCTTTGGGCAAACCTTTGCTCCACCTTTGGCACCTGTTGCGCAAAGATACGCCGCTACGTCAGCCGCTACCCGAACGCTACGTCTATACGGGTCGTGACGAGGCTTTGCTGAACCGGCTCCGCCACTTGTATCCCGCCGTTCAAACCTGCCAATTGGCGCCTATGAACAAAGAAACCCTCTACATCACCGACCCGCGCGAAAGCGGTTATGCACCCGTCTTGGACTTTATGTGGAAATTTCGCGAGCATCCGTACTACTACCGTTTTACGGCACCCTCGGGACGCTTTATCTACGGAAGCGACGCCGCCGACGCCAAAGGAGAAATCATTTATCTGAACCCATCATAAAAACATAAAACTTATGCCACTCACCGATATCGAAATAGCGCACAGTGTCCGGCCGAAACCCATTACGGAAATCGCCGCCGGATTGGGCATCGCCGAAAACGACCTGGAACCTTACGGCCGCTACAAGGCCAAAATTCCCTTGAAATACATCGACCCGGAAAAAATAAACCGCAGCCACCTGATTTTGGTCACGGCCATGACACCTACGCCGGCCGGCGAGGGCAAAACCACCGTGAGCGTGGGACTCAACGACGGCCTGAACCGTATAGGAAAAAAAGCGGTGGTGGTGCTTCGCGAACCGTCCCTGGGTCCCGTGTTCGGCATCAAAGGAGGTGCCGCCGGGGGTGGATATGCACAAGTGATTCCCATGGAGGATATCAACTTGCATTTTACCGGCGATTTTTCGGCCGTGGAAAAAGCAAATAACTTGCTTTCGGCCTTAATCGACAATCATATGCATCACGGCAACAGCCTGGGTATCGACCCGCGGAGCGTTCTTTGGAAGCGCGTGATCGACATGAACGACCGCAGCCTTCGCTCCGTGGTGGTGGGCTTGGGCGGCAAAGCCAACGGGATGCCGCGCGAAGAGGGATTCCATATCACGGCCGCCTCGGAAATTATGGCCATCCTGTGTTTGGCGCGCGACCTGGCCGACCTGAAACAGCGCATTGCCAACATTCTCGTGGGATTCGATTTCGACGGGAATCCCGTATTTGCCAAAGACCTGAAAGCACAGGATGCCATGACCATCCTGCTCAAAGACGCCATCAAACCCAATTTGGTCCAAAGCCTCGAACATAATCCCGCCATCATCCACGGCGGACCTTTTGCCAATATCGCACAAGGCACCAATTCGATCATCGCCACCAAAACGGGATTGAGCCTGGCGGATTACGTGGTAACGGAAGCGGGTTTCGGTGCGGATCTGGGTGCGGAGAAATTCTTTGACATCAAAGCCGTTTACGGCGATTTGCGTCCCGAAGCGGTGGTGCTGGTGGCCACGGTGCGCGCCTTGAAATACCACGGCGAAGGCGAGGATTTGGAAGCCGTGCGACGCGGTATGGACAACCTGGAAAAACATATCGAAAACATCCGCAAATTCGGACTGGAACCCGTGGTGGCCATCAACAAATTCAGTAGCGACACCCGTGAAGAGCTGGATTTCGTACAGCGGTATTTGAAGGAACGGGGCGTGGATTCGGCCGTGGCCGAAGGCTGGGCCAAAGGCGGCGAAGGTATGACGGAATTGGCGGCCAAAGTGGTGGAGAAAATTCGCGAAAACGGAGGCAAATTCCGGCCGCTCTACGATTGGGATTTACCCGTCATGGAAAAAATCGACATCATTGCCAAGGAAATTTACGGGGCCGCACGGGTGGTGTACACGCGCAAGGCACAAACGGCCATTCGCCGGTTCGAGCAATTGGGTTTCGGTGGCTTGCCTGTGGTGATGGCCAAGACCCAAAAATCGCTGTCGGACAATGCGACGTTGCGCGGCCGTCCCGAAGGATTTACGGTAAACGTACGCGAGGTGGAAATCAACACGGGGGCCGGATTTATCATTCCCATTCTGGGCAAAATGATGCGTATGCCGGGCCTGCCGAAAGTGCCGGCTTCGGAGCGTATGCATATCGATGCGGACGGCCGGATCGACGGGCTTTCGTGAGGAAGTTTGTTTGGCCGTTGAAGCGGGGAAAGTACTTTAACCTTAACTTTAACTTTAACTAAATCAATACGTTATGTTTGTCATTCAGAACGTGTATTTTGTCATTCCGAAGGACGACACGACTCACCTTCGGTTTGAGAGGAGAAACGACTGAAAAATTTCATTTTTTATAAAACAATAGAGATTCCTCCTCCCGTTGGTCGTCGGAATGACACAGCGTGTTTCGAAGGCGGTACCGGAACAAAAGAGCGATCCCTGTCATCCCGAGGGAAGCGACCGCAGGGAGTGGCGAGGGATCTCATTTTTTGGGACATTACCCTTTCACAATTTAAAAATACGAATTTTCGTTCAATTCCATTGCCGAGATATTAAATCTTCGGTTTTATAACAAAATGGCATAATTACCGACACGGTTTTATTTGTTAACCGCTGTATAAGTCATTCATGGATTGATTACCACAAATTCCCTGAAATTGTTCCTGTCGATAATATGTGTTTCGGCCCGGTAGGTTTTGGTAAAGGTTACCGGCAATTTGGCTTTGGGTTTGGCTGTCCATTTGAATTCAAAACCATGAATCTTGCCGTCCTTTTCTTCCACATAATCCACTTCCTGCTGTTGTTTGGTACGCCAAAAATACATACGGGCAAAGGTTTCTTTGTATAGATTTTGTTTTCGCCTTTCGGCCACCAGGAAATTTTCCCATAATGCGCCGGTATCCGTGCGTGTGTTCAACGGGTTGAAATTTCCTAAAATCATGTTGCGTATGCCGGTATCATAAAAATAAATTTTCCGGTTTCGTTTGATTTCATGCCGCAAATTGCGACTGAAACTTCTCAGGCGATAGACGATATAGGCCTTTTCCAAAATATCGATATATTTTTGAACGGTTATTTTGTTTACGCCAATGGTTTGGGCCAATTCGTTGTAGTTTACTTCATGGCCTATTTGGAGGGCCAATGCCAGCATCAAGTCGTCTAAAATTTCGGGCTTGCGGATACCGGAGAAAGCCAAAATGTCGCGGTAGAGATAACTGCTTACCAAGTTTTTAAGCACCGATCGCTCCTTGCCTTTATTATTCAATACTTCGGGATAAAAACCGTAGAGCAAGCGGTTTTCCAATTGTTGCATGGCTTTTACATAACCTTCTTTTCGTTCAAATTCTTCCCAGGAAACGGGAAACAATTCATATTCCCATTTTCTTCCGGTGAGCGGTTCGTTGAGTTTGTTTCCCAAATCAAAGGAGGAGGAACCGGACACCCATAATTGCACATGTTTAAATTGGTCCGTTATGATTTTGAGGGTAAGTCCGATACCTTCGATGCGTTGGGCTTCGTCCACAAACACGATGTTGTGTTCTCCTATAATGGAACGGATTTGTTCGGTATTGGGCTTGGTGAGCATTTGGCGGACCAAGGGGTCGTCGGCATCCAGAAACAAGTAATCTTTTCCTTGGAGAATTTTCCGGATTAAGGTGGTTTTTCCCACTTGGCGTGCGCCTACCAGAAGAATGGCCTTACCGGTGTTTAAATTCTTGCGGATTTTATCTTCCAGAATACGGGGATACATTTTTTTTGGTCAAAGATAACGAAAATATTATAATGACAGAAAAACATAACTTTTGGTCATTTCATTGATATGACTTTGAATTGTAATACTAAAAACGGATTTTGAAGCCCCCAAGCCCCCCGACCCGCCATCCCAAGGCGCGCTACAATAAAACCGGTAGGCA
>JAADEB010000071.1 GCA_013153655.1 Chlorobiota bacterium | reverse complement strand
CAAGCACTTTTGCTGATTTTCTAATATGACAGGAAATTCCCGCCGGCGGCCGGCCCGCATTTTTGCCGGGCCAACGCGCTTATCCGCCTAATGGCGGATTTAGGGTTTGCTCATCTTTGCCCATTTACATTATTCACATGATGTTTTTTCTGCGTATTATTTAAGTGACTAATTCTAAAAGTCTATTTGAATTTTTCTCCCTTATAATTTTTGTAAGACACCATTTGACATTTTTTATTGAAGAAGAAAATATTAAATTTATACATATAAATTAAAAAATTATTATGCCAAGCAACAAACTAGCTCAATATCGTTATCGCCTGTTGGATGAATGTTTCGGCAGGATAAGTGGATGTACTATTAGGCAATTGGTAGATTACATAAGCGAAAAACTTAGAGAAGATTTTGGCGTGGACGGGATAAGTGAGCGTACCGTAAGGGGAGATATTTCTTTGATGCGTTCGGACTGGCCGCGAGGTTTCGGAGCGCCTATTAAGGTTGAAAACGGAAGATATTTTTATCCCGATCGAAAATTTAGTGTTTTTAAAATGAAACTTAAAAAGGAAGAAAATAAATTATTGGAAGTCATTTTACAAGAATTGGAACAATGGGCTGAGCGCAAAGGAAAGGATCAAGTATTTCAGGAAATTAAGGAAATTATAGAAACGGCGATTTATATCGAGGAAGAATTTGAGGATTCGAATACGGGTAAATTGGCATCTTATGAGCTTGATGAAAAATCATTAAATGAAGAATCTTCTTTTAATATGGGAGAAGGGATTTCCCACTTGATAAATCCGCACGATAAACTATATTTTCCTTTAAAACCCAAAAAGAAATTATCAAGAAGGGTCAATATATCAAAAGACGAAAAATTTTCACACAGATTCAAAACGATATACCGTTTTATTGACCTAAAATTATTCGAGGAAGGAAGTAGTCTAAAACAAATTATACGCAACCCTGTTGTCGCTAGCATGTTACGGGATTTGGATTAATACCTGAATATTGAAATTTAAAAGAATGGCATTGATTTTTTAGTCTTTTGAAATCATATTTTTTTGACAGCCAAGCATTCGGCCAAATCCAAGATTTCATCATGCCGGGCCAAGGTTTGGCGCCATGGAGCGGGAATGGCGTCGTAGCCGTAGAGGATGCCGGCCAATCCGCCGGTGACGGAGCCGGTGGTGTCGGTGTCGTGGCCGAGATTGACGGCCGTAAGTACCGCTTGTTTGAAATCGTTGGTAGTAAGCAAGGACCAGAGGGCGGCTTCGAGGGTGTGGATTACGTAGCCGGACGATTTGATTTGGGTGCGGGGAAGTTCGGGCAGGTCGCCTTGGAGGATGCGCCGGAACTTTTCGAGATAGGTTTCGAAAGGATGCCGGGCGTAGAGGCGGGGAATTTCCCGGATGCTTTGCCGGTAGGCTTCCGTGGCGGAGCGTCCTTGGAGCAGGTGCAAGGCCGTTCGGATATAGACGACCGAAGCCATTTGACAAACGGGATGGCCATGGGTAAGTTTGCTAACGTTGTGGATGATGTTTAGGAATTTTTCATCACCGGGATAATGTTTGTGAAAATAGAAAGCCAAGGGCAGGATGCGCATCAGGGCGCCGTTGCCTTGGGTGTATTCGCCGTCGGGGCCGGCGAGGGTGGGCGGAACGCCTCGGGCGAGCCGGTCGATGGCGGTGGCGGTGGTGATGCCTACGTCGAACACTTGGCCGCGGGCGGACCAGTAGCCTTCCCGTAGCCAGCGGACGAAACGGGCGGCTATGTCCCGGTAATCCACGGTGCCGGTGTCGCACAAGGATTGGGCGAGGCAGAAGGCAAGGGCGGCATCGTCGGACCATGTGCCGGGCGGTTGGTTATGAGTGCCGTAGCCGGCCATACCGGTGACGGGTTGTGTGTCCAGGATTTCGCGGGGTAGAAATTCCACGGGAACGCCTAGTGCGTCGCCTACGGCCAGGCCGGTTAAGCCGCCGGAAATGCGATGGAATGAGTAAGAAGAAGGCATATTTCTTTTTATGTACAAGTTAGTATTTAAATGTAAAACGACAGCTGATGAATGCCGGAACCGGTGGGATATGGATGCCGGTTTATAAAAATTTTTCCTAAAAAAAACCGGTTGCAAATAGGCTGCAATAGAGGAGGGTAGTTTTGCCGTGTGGAATTCAAAATTATTGGCTATGAAAAAAATCTTTTTACTCGTAATCATTATGTGGGGATTGGCCGTTGAGGCGCAATCCGCTTTCGACCGGGGGTTTGAACAGGGGTACAAGGACGGTTATTGTTATGATAACAAAATCGGATGTGTTCCTCCCATTGCACCGGTCCCTCCGGTACCCGGCATCGATGAAAGTGCCGATAGTTATAAGGACGGCTACAACCGGGGATTTCTAATGGGCCGTGAGGCGGCCAAGAAGGAAGCGGGAAACAAGACCGGCAACTCATCGTCCTGCGATAACAATACTTATAGGGGTTACCGGACGGCTACGCCTAAATATGTCGATTATGTCTATAAACCGAATTACAATTTGTTGAGCCTGAAATTACAGGCTTTGCAAACATTGAAGAAAAGAGCGGAAAATTATTTGGAAAACGGACAATACAAAGCGGCGATAAACGTGGCCGACCGGATGCTGAGCATCCAACCCGGCCTTGGCGTGGCTTATCTTTACAAAAGTATTGCTTATTACCGCCTGGGACAAATATTGAATGCTTATAACTATGCCGAGAAAGCCGTCCGGGTCAACAATACGGCCGATTACCGCAAATGGCGGGATAATATGGAGTTGAGAATGTTGGCGGAATTGATTGATTTGATGAAAAGAGAGAAATACGGGGATATCTTGTTTATTACTAAAAACATGTGGTATTCTTCGGAAATAAAGAACCTGTTTAGAGGCTTGGCTTTGTACTATGTGGATCGTAGGAAATCCAAACGATATTTTCGCCGGGTAAAACATATGGAACTGGCACAGCAATATCTTAAAGCATTGAAGGAGAAGAAATATAAGCCGAATCCGTTTGCAAAGAAAAATAGCGGTTCACAAACCGGAGAAAGCAATTGAAATCAAATTCAAAAGGAAGGAAAACCCATTTGTCAAAAATGAATACACTAAAACAATAAGCTTATGTATGCCATGAAATTTCAAAAAGACATTAAGAAAGTTTTGTTTGCCATTTTATCGACGTTTGCAGCTTTTCCCGTGTTTTCCCAAGGATTGGGGGATGAATTGTTCGAGTTTGTCAGTAAAAACGACGAAATAACCCTGCACCATATCGATGATACCCGGTTTATGTATTACACGGAAGAATTCAAAGACGGGGACAATACGGTAGTGTTTATTTATTATTTCGATGACAGTTATCGTTGTTTTAGCATAAAGATTGCCACGGAATCCTATGCCAAACACAAGGAAATATTGAATGAATTTACCGAAGGTCTTGAAAAATTGGACGAAGGAATTTGGGGTAGCAAAAAATATGTGGTGGTAGCCGAGAAAAAGGACGACTTTTATGTGGTGCAGCTTTTTACCGTGAAGGCTTTTTTGAGTTTAACCGGTCTAAGTGAACAACGGAAGAAAAAACAAATTCTCGAATCCATTAAAGAAGAAAAAGAATGAAAAAATGGTTTTTAATCCTGTGGTTCGTATGGATTCCGGCGAAGGCGCTTTCGGCGCAAGAGCTGTTGATTTTCGGCGGGCGCGGTCATCACGTGTTTTTGGGATGCCTCAATTGCAGCCGGTACGACGAAAGTTCCATTTGGAATCCGTACGGCGATTTCGGGAGTCGTTACAACGAACATTCCATTTGGAACCGGTACGGCGACTACGGAAGCCGTTACAGCGATTATTCGCCTTGGAATCCTTATGCGGATTATCCGCCGGTGGTGGTGGACGAGGAAGGAAATTTTTACGGTTACCTGACCCTGAACGCCTATCACGACAAGCGTGCGGAATTCGATTTGGCCTTGATTCTTTACCGGCATTACGAGGAAATCAGGGAAGATCCGGCCGAATGGTATGAGCGAATTTTCGAATGAAACGCCTGTTTCGGTGATGAAGTGCGGATTGCAAATAGGCTGCATAAAGCGGGTTTAGTTTTGCAGGTGAGAAAACGAATGAAATAACCTTTAAAAAACAAATCACATGAATTACAACAAAGAGATACAAGCTATTTTAAGGGCGTTTGCCGGAGCTTTGCATACGGGCAAGCCGTCGGCTTATGCCAACATGATCGTTTTGCCGGTGATGGAACCGGCCTACGATTTGGATTATATAAGTTCGGACGAAGGTTTCGAGCGGGGATGTTTGACGATCAAGGAAGTATCGGAAAGCGGATCGGTGCCGAGGCTTTCGGCCGTGAATCAATGCGGGCAACACGTGTTGTTGGCCGAAGGCGAGGAAATCAAGGGTGCCAAGCAAAACCGTACGCTCAACACGAGCATTTTGTTGCCGGCGGACAAGGAGACGGTGATTCCGGTGAGTTGTACGGAGCGGGGACGGTGGTCGTACCGGAAAAAGGATTTCAGTCCTACGGATTCGTGGGTTCCTGCGGAATTGCGGCGAAAAAAAATATTTCATGTGACGAAGAACCTCATAGGGAAGGATTCGTACCGATCGAATCAATCGGCGGTGTGGCATACGATCGATAATTATTCGGAGCGTTTGGGTACCCGTTCGCGAACGTCGGCCTTGCGGGATGTGTTGGGTTCGGCCGGCAAACGCATTGAGCGTATGACGGAAGCCTTTCCGCTCGGGAAAGGTCAAACGGGTGTGGTGGTGTTTATCAACGGGCGCTTGACGGGCGCGGATATCATTACCAATCCGCGGGTGTTTGCACGTCTGTATCCCAAAATCCTGAAAAGCTATGTGGTGGATGCGGTATTGAAGGGCGGCGACAAGTCCGGCGGCTTGCTGGACCTGCACACGGAAGTTCGCTACCGGGCCGGAGAGGCGCGTAAGAAGTTTTCGGTTATGTTGGAATTGGCTTTGACGGGGCGTTTGTTTGTGGCGAAATCGCCGGGATTGGGCCGGGACGTACGCATGGAAAGCACGCAGGTGTCGGGTTTTGCCTTGGAGGTGGACGGACGGGTGGTGCATATGAATCTGTTTCGCAACGATAACGACGAGGAGACGGAACGGCACGGAAGGGATGAGGCACAATATCGCCGCGATTGGGAATCGTTTGATGCCGAAACGCGTAGAGCCGAGCGGGAAAGACTAAAAAAAAGATGGGAACGACTCAGGGGGGAAAAGACGGAGGAAGAACGAAAAAGGGAAGATGAACTGTGGAAATTGTTGGACGAATTGAACAAGAAAAACCGGGGAGAAGATAGGCAAGAAGACGGAGGATGCGGACAAGATAATGGTAATGGACCGGAAGAGGAATAACCTAAAACAACACATATTATGGGTATTATGAGATTATTTTCGAAACTCAAATCATTTTTTGGAGGCGGCGTTCCCAAAACGGCCGTGGGAGAAGGTTCATCCAACGAATCCGATATTTTCGGAACGGATGAAATCATTTATACCGTTGAGGTAAAGGATGTAAACAGCATTTTGACCGTATGTCAGAAAGATTTTTCCAAACCGGGCATGGAGGCGGCGCGTCGTGTGCCGGATATGCAGTTTGCCAATCAAGTGTTGAAGGCGATAAAAGGGAAATTGCTCAATTACGTGCAAAAGGTGGAAAACATATTCGACAAAAGGCTCAGGGACCTGGAAGAAAAATTAAAACACTACGAAAAGGAAAATTTGCATGATATGGCCATGGGAATCCGTTCGGAGATGGACAAATTGCAGGAAGAAAAGGAATTGTTGGAAAAATTGAAAACCGAGATACGCGAAGAGGAGGAGAACGGGGCATTTATGCACATACGTGAAAGTTTTATGACGGGATTTCGTCAGGAATACGTGGCATATCATCGAATGCAAAATATCGGAAGGCAGTTGTAAACTTAAAAAATAAAAAACAAGCTTATGCAAGAAACAAAACCGAACGAAAAGGGGGAGCAACCCGTATATTTACGTAAGAACGGATGGTTAACCCGGTTGGGATGTATGCTTACGGGTTATAATTGCCGGTTGTTGCGTCAATGTAGCGAAGCGTCGTACAAGAAATTAAAGAAATACACGGCGGCCATAATGATTGTGATGATCATATGGTGG
>JAADEB010000055.1 GCA_013153655.1 Chlorobiota bacterium | reverse complement strand
ACCGTAGGATTTCCGGTCAAACGGGTATTGTGGATAAGCCGTGCATAACTGACGGATTCGCGCAAAAATTTATTTACAATACCTTCATTGTAAGGGTAAAAAGAAAATTCACGAACATTTAATCCCGGATGCACCTTTTTGATTTCTTCAATGGCTTGGGGCGACAAGGCATGTAAAAATCCGATTTCCCAATTCCGCTCCTGCAACAAATGCAGCAAATCCGAAAAAAGATAATTCCGGATACCCACGCCGTCAGGGATGATGAAGAGGATTTTTTTCAAACCGTTATAATTGCGACACAAAGATAAAAATTTAAGACGTAAAGAATTTTTACTTCATATCGCGAAAGGTTTTTTGTTTGGGTATTTGCCAAAAACCGGGTTTTTGAAGGGTTTGGAGAAATAATTGGGCGGAATTGCCGGTGCCGAAATCTACCTTTGTCTGTTGGGGCTTCATTGTTTTAGCACGACGGATAGCTTGCAGAATATGCTCTTTATCGTAAGAGGCATTGATGATTTCCGGGGCATGGGCGCGACGGTTTTGCCGGGTACCCACATTGACGGAAGGCACTTTGTAGTAGGGCGCTTCGCGAATCCCGGCACTGGAATTTCCGATAATAAAAGACGCATTTTTCAACAGGGTAAGAAAATATTCGAAACGAATGGAAGGTAAAATTCTAAATCTCGGATTTCCTTCCAAGCGTTTATATTCATTTAAAATAAATTGCGAACCCAAATCATTATTGGGATAAATAACCAAATAATTTTCTCCGGATTCGAGCAATGCATCCACAAAACGGGCGGCATGACGGGGCATTTCTTCCACTTCGGTGGTAACGGGATGGAACATAACCACCGCATAATCGTCAAAAGGAATTTCATAATAGGATTTAGCCTTTTCCAAACCTGGTAAATCGCCGGAAAACATGATATCCAAATCCGGCGAACCGATTACGAAAACGGTATCGGGATTTTCACCCATTTGTATCAAACGGCGTGCGGCTTGATCATTGGCCACAAAATGAACATGCGCCAATTTGCTAATGGAATGTCGAATCAAATCATCGATGGTTCCCGAAACTTCACCTCCTTCGATATGAGCCGTAAGAATATTGTTGAGGCTTCCCACAATGGCTCCCGCCAACGGTTCCACACGGTCTCCGTGAATCACGATTAAATCCGGTTGCAGTTGTCGAACGTAACGGGAAAAACCTTCGATGGTTTTGGCCAAGGTGAGGTCCATGGTATGTTCCGAAGTGGCATTGGAATAGGTGTGAATATTCCGGAAACCGCTCTTTTCGATTTCCTTGACCGTGTAGCCGTATTTTTCTTCCAAATGCATTCCCGTGGCAAAGATATAAGGCTCGAATCCGGACGTGCGGTCCAAAATCCGTATCAGGGATTTGATTTTTCCGAAATCGGCTC
This sequence comes from Chlorobiota bacterium, assembly GCA_013153655.1. Taxonomy (GTDB): domain Bacteria; phylum Bacteroidota; class Bacteroidia; order Flavobacteriales; family Flavobacteriaceae; genus JAADED01. The sequence continues at coordinate 4,782 of JAADEB010000055.1, read as the reverse complement.
GGGTACCGGTAAGAAAAACAATCTTTTTATTCAAAATCATTCCAATTTAAATGTTCATCGGCTTCCAGGTCGCGGGTGGCTTTTTTGCCAAGTATTTCATGATAGTGTTCGGCCTTTATGGCTCCTGTTCCGGGTCTTTTTACCCAGAGATTTTCCTTGGTAAATGTTTCTCCTTTTCGGACCGGCCGGGTTGTGACCACCGTGGCAAAGGCAAAATCCATGGTAACCTGTTCTTCGGGTGCAGGCTCTTTGGTTCCGCCTCGCATTTCCCAAACTTCCCTGCTTGCCTTCAAAAGCTCTTTAAGGGCCTTTTCGTCCATACTGCAAACAATATCGGGGCCTTCGCGGTCCATGGTGTCGGTGAAATGACGTTCCAGAATGGACGCACCGAGGGCCACAGCGGCAATGCATGCATTGTTATTGACCGTATGATCACTAAGTCCGTAAACCCTACCCGGGAAAGCCTCGGCCAATTCCTGCATGGCACCCAATCGCACCAAACGGGGCGGTGTGGGATAAAGATTGGTGGTATGCAATAGGGCCACCGGCACGTTGTGTTTATCGAAAATAGCCACGGCTTTGCGAATACTTTCAATGGTGTTCATACCGGTGGACAAAATGACCGGTTTGCCGAAACCGGCTATATGTTCCAACAAAGGATAATTATTGCATTCGCCGGATCCTATTTTGTAGGCCGGAACATTGAATTTTTGCAAACGGTCGGCGGCGGCTCGGGAAAAAGGTGTGGAAATAAAAATCATGCCTTTGCTTTCCACATAGTCTTTTAGTTCTCTTTCTTCGTCTTCGGATAGGGCGGCCTGTTCCATGATTTCGTAAATGGAAATATCGGCATTTCCGGGAATAACCTTCTTGGCGGCTCCGCTCATTTCGTCCTCCACCACGTGGGTTTGGTGTTTGATGACTTCGGCTCCGGCACGGGCGGCGGCATCCACCATTTGTTTGGCCACGTCCAGGGAACCACCGTGATTAATCCCTATTTCGGCAATGACCAATGGCGGGTGTGCGGGGCCTATTTTGCGGCCGGCTATTTCGAATTCGGGTGTTTTCATAGGTTAAATTTTTTCAGGATAAATTCGGCATAAAGCCAATCTTCTTCGGTATCGATATCCACCGAAGCAAAAATATGATTTATTATGAATGCCAGACTTTGATCATCCATGATTTTTGCCTCCCTAATCATGGATGCATGAGAAATATAGAGCATGCCGTTTTCATAATACAAAGGTTCCATATCCTGGCTACGCTGACCGAAACGGTAATTGAAGGGAACAAACCGGTGGTCGCGTATTTTACCCAGTTTCTTAACGATGGGCGTAACCGTAAATAAAGACTTTTTCCCGGAGGTCTGTAAGGCGGTAAAAGCTTCTTGCCAAAGATTTTCGGGACGAAAAGGATTGGTGGGTTGCAACAGGGTAACAAATTCCGGAGAAAGATCCGTATTGTCAAGAATATGTTTAAGCACATCGGCCGTGGGCGTATCATCTCCGGCCAATGCGGCAGGCCGGCGGTGAATACTAACGGGATAGCGGGAAGCGACTTCCGCAATACGGTCGCAATCGGTGGAAACCATAATCTGTCCGGCCAAATCCGGATGATTCAAAGCATATTCAATACTATAAGCCAACAAGGGTTTGGATCCCAAAAACTTTATATTCTTTCCGGGAATACGCTTGGAACCGCAACGGGCCGGGATGATGGTTAGGTTTTTCATAATACGACAAACCGGTTTTTATTCATATGAGGGCAATTTATACAGTTTCCACTTTCCCGATTGAAAAATCGGTTCCATGGGCAAAGTATCACGAGTGAGCCAATAATCCACTCGTTGGTTTTTGTAAAACTTCATTTTGGAAAGCAAATCCAAAGTATCCAAAGCCTTTTTGTTTTTATACCATTGAACAAATTGCACGGGATTGCCTTCGATAATCATGGAAGCTCCTTTGGTATCACATTTAACCGACCGTTGCGTGGAAGCTCTTATGATATGATATCCGGTAAACACAGCATTCTCATCCGTATTTTTACGTATATAATCCAACACTTTTTCCAATTCCGGATTTCCCCGGGTATCTTTTATTTTACCCACGGATAAATTATTAGGCAAAATCGTACGGACAATATCGTCACCAATAATGGGCATACCATTAAAAACCCGTGATTTGGAAATGACAATTAGCAAAAGAAATATCCAGGCTATCGTTCGGACCCATAGATATCCGTGCTTGAAATATTCGGAAATGAAAACTAAAATATATCCCCATGCAAAGTAACCTGCCAAAACGGCCAGTTTCTGAATGCGCAACAACTGGAATGACATACGCAAATGACTGTCGAAGGCGGCATTTATTCCTTTTTCCACATAAACCGAAAGATTGGGAAGCAGAATAAGTAAAAAAATCGACACCAACATCAAATATATGGGCGTACGGTATTTTTTGTAACGAAGGGAAATCAGACCCAATAGCAATACAGGGAAGAAAAAGAAAAAATACCGTGCCGGCCGCGAAAACCATGTTTTTTTTACAAATAATATGGGATCACTAAAATATTCGGGAATTCGCGTAAATAAGGCTTTGGTAAATAATTCCTGATCGATTTGACCGGAAGGCGTATGCATAAAATAATTGAACACAAACGGAAACATTCCCGCCAAAATAGCCAGTAGGGTAAAAAAATAGATTTTCCATTGTCTTTCACGGATAAAGAGAAAATAAGTAGCCAACACCATGTAAATCAGAATGCCACCCAAGCCGGTAATGGGATGAAAATTCAAAACAAGTCCCACCAAAAATCCGGAAATATACCAACGCAATGTATTACCTGGTTTAATCAACAAGAATGGTAAGGGCATAAAAGCAGCGTAAACGGTACGCGGCATCATGGTCCACAGGTCGGAAATTCCCCACATTTCCATGCCGGGCAACCACACTATCCCTCGAATGAGAAGGGATAACATAAGAGCAATCCAAAAATTACCGTAAACTTTGTAAAAGAGTAAAAACCATGTTATTCCGTAAATCAAATGGGTTAGAAAAAACAAGATTTTTAAGGCCTCCAAATAATCTATGCGAAACAAATGTTTGATACCACGAAGCGTTTCCACATAAAAAGGCGTGTAATAACGGACATTTTCCAAATCGTTCAGATATAAGTCGTCTTGGAATAATGCGGGATTATCTTTCTTATGGCAAATGGGAATAATATTGTTGTTGTCACCCGAAAGGGCGGTATATCCCGACGGACGATGATAGATCCAGAAGGCACCGGCAATAATCAAATTGATAAGAATAACCGATATGATTTCCTGCTTTTTCATCTACGGCTTGGATTTGGGCGCTCGCTGAATATCGTACTGTATGGCTTGTAAAATTAATTGAAATCCCAATATGACCGACAATACGGCAATCATCACGGTTCCGGTGGGCGCCGGCACATGACGCGATGCATAATACCACCATTTGTATGAACCGAAAACCAGACCAAACAAAAACAATGGAATACCGAAAAACATATAGACCGAAGCCATATTGAAATCATACAAATAGTAGGTTATGTAAATTCTTTTCCAAATGGCTTTGAGGAGTTTGGGAAGAAATTCGAAAGGCATTTTCCAGACTTTCATATTGGACTTTTCATCTCCGTAGATGGCCGGCATGGGTATGTCGGCTATGGGCGTTTGATGATAATATAGCTCGGCCAGGAGGGAAGTCTCAAAGAAATAACGCGGCGATAAGTTATTGAGATTGATTTGTTGTAAAACCTCCTTTTTGATGGCAAAATAACCGTTTGTGGGATCAAAATTGTTCCAATACCCCGTAGCCGCTTTTACCAAAAAGGATAGAACCAAATTACCTGTACGACGAACGAAAGGCATCTTTTTCAAGGCCTCCAAGTCATGAAAACGGTTGCCTTTGGCAAAACCGAAATCCCGCTCGATAAGCGCATCCAAAAGTGGCGGCAAATAGGCAGGATCCATTTGACCGTCCGCATCCATTTTGACCACTATATCACAATCCGAATCAAGCGCATGGCGGAAGCCTTCGGTAACGGCTCCGCCTACTCCCTTATTTATTTCGTTATGAATGACATGAACTTTCTCATTTCTGCTTATTGCTTCCGGCAATGCTTCGGGACTGTTGTCATCCACCACGATGATTTGATCCGTAAATCCGGGAATGCCGTTTATCACCTCCGTGATATGCTTGGCGGCATTATAGTAGGGAATAATCACACAAATTTTTCGGTTCTTGTACATAACGGATTATTTGTCTGCGGGATGAAAAAATAAAGGTACGAATAAAAAGGCGGTTACCAACAAAAACATTCCCCAAAGGGCATACAGTGGACGGAAAATATATAAGTGCTCACCGAAAAACAAGGTGACCACCATGGACCATGTAATGGCTCGGAGACTGACGTAATAAATTCGTAAATCCTTCCTTGGATTTTTGATATAAATATAACTGAACAGCCAAGCCAAATAAATGAAAAGGCCTACAATTCCCACATCCCGTATAAGCGTTAAATACATATTATGCGGCGATGTACTAAACAACATGCGGTTATTAAATCCGGTACCGAAAGGAAGTGCATAAAGATTATTACTAAGCCTATCTATAAAAATAAGAGCCAATTCCAATCGACCCGAACCCAAATCGTCATATAATTGTATCGCATCTTTTTCTTCCAATGTTACATCGGATACCTGATTTGTTATTCTATTTTCGAAACTCTCATAAGCCGTATCGATTATTTCAGGTT
>JAADEB010000054.1 GCA_013153655.1 Chlorobiota bacterium | reverse complement strand
TCCGCCGGCATTCCGCGGCCGGAACTTCGGCAAGGCCTCCGCGCATATCGCTTCGCCGGTTCGCGCAAACCCAACGCGCAAGGCCAATGCGCCGGAAAACGGAAAACGTGGAACGGATAACGGCTTCGGAATGTAGAGACGTTGCATGCCAAAAGGCATGTATCTCCTTCGCCTCAACACGGCAGACGGACGCACAGCCGTGGTGCGATTTGTGAAGGAATAGGATTTTGTGGGGAATTAATCATATATGCGTTGTTGTAGAGACATTGCATGCAACGTCTCTACAACGCAACATCCCCAAAAATAACCCCCCCACAAAAAAATTTCACGGGAAAAAATTTGACAATTTCAAAATATCATTATTTTGTTCAACAGAAATAACCGATTTAACGGTTCAACGATTTAACAAAAAACCACGTTTCCCGTTCTCCGTTTCCCGTTTCCCGAAAAAGGGATCCCTCGCCGCTCCCTCCGTTCGCTTCCCTCGGGATGACAAAACGCATATTTGGTATAACAAATGTAACAAACTGATTTAGTTAAAGTTAAGGTTAAAGTTAAAGTTTCTATTTAACGGTTCAACGATTCAACGGTTTAACAGAATTCACTACCTTTATACGTCAAAAGCGGTAAATGATGAAAAAAATCAAAAAAATTCTTCTTTTTCTTGCCATATTCCTTGTTATTGTGCTGGCCGTCGGTGCATGGTATGCACACCGTATCAATCATGCCGCCCTGCCGGATTATAACCGTAACGTTTCCCTTCCCGGTCTCCGGCAACCCGTGGAAGTATGGCGCGACAGCCTGGGAATTCCGCATATTTACGCTCAAAACGAACACGACCTCTATATGGCCACCGGCTACCTGGCCGCCCAAGACCGCCTCTGGCAAATGGACCTCATCCGCCGCGTAACCCAAGGCCGCCTCTCGGAAATCTTCGGCGAAAAAGCACTGGATGCCGATCTCCTGCTTCGCAAACTGCGCATACCGCAAACCTCCGCAAGGCTGTGGAAAAAACTGGACCCCGCCATGCAACAACGACTGGAATGGTATGCCGCCGGCGTCAACCGGTATATGGACGACCACAAGGATAATCTCCCACCCGAATTCCGCATCCTCAACTACACGCCCGAACCCTGGCAAGCCCGCCAATCCATTAACCTGGTGGGATATATGTCGTGGACCCTGGAACTGGGATACAAAATGGAAGCCATGGCTACGCTCGTGCGCCAAAAATTAGGCGACGCTTACCTGCGCGACATCCTGCCCCATTGGGATGAAAACCATGTGTTGATATACCCTGATTTTCATCTGAAAAAGGTGGAAATGAAAGAAATGGAAAACGCCATGGCCTTTATCCGCCGCCTGAACCCGCCCGCCTTCGAGGCCAGCAACAACTGGGTGATAGGTCCCCGCAAAAGCGCTACGGGAAAACCATTGTTTTCCAACGATATGCACCTCCACCTGGGATTGCCCGGCATTTGGTGGCGTGCCCATTTGAATGTCCCCGGCAAAATGAATGTAACGGGGGTGTTGATTCCCGGCGAACCCTTCGTGGTGGCCGGTCATAACGAAAATATTGCCTGGGGAATGACCAACGTGATGCTCGATGGCGCCGATTTTTACCTGGAAAAAATCGATACCGCCCGCAAGGCATACCTGGTGGACGGCAAATGGCGCCCCCTGACGGCCGTCCGCGAAAAAATTCTCATCAAAGGACGCGAGCGCCCCTTGGACACGGTGTTGTATTTTACCCACCGCGGTCCGGTGATGACCAAAATCGGCATGACAGACGTCCCGCCCGTATCCATGCGCTGGATCGGCAACGAGGACAGCGGGGAAATCGAGGCCCTATACGGCTTCAACACCGCCCGGAATTGGGACGAATTTCGCCGCGCCGCCCATGGTTTTATGGCCGTAAGCCAAAATATCGCCTATGCCGACACCCGGGGGAATATCGGTCTCCAATGTACCGGCCGTGTCCCGCGCCGCCATGCGCCCGGCTACCTCTTCTATCCCGGCGATACCTCCGCCTACGATTGGCAAGGCTTCTACCCCTTCGACAGCCTTCCCTACGAATACAATCCGCCGCGCGGCTATGTGTCGTCGGCCAATAACAAAACCTTCGGCGACTCGCTCTATATTTCCGAATGGTACGACCTTCCCTACCGTATTATCCGTATCCGCGAAATGATTGAAGCAAAGGACAAAATCGACACGGCCTACATACGCCGAATGCTCTACGACCACCTTTCGGTACGTGCCCGCCGCTTTCTGCCCGTTATCAACAAATCGCTGGCCAAAGCCCGGTTTATGGACAGCATATCCGTACGCGCCCGCCGTGCCTTGCGCCAATGGGACGGCCGCTTCGAAGCCGGACGCCCCGAACCCCTGCTCTTTGCCGAATTTATGCGCCAGTTCGTACGCCACCTCACCGAGGACGAAATGGGTCCGGAACTGTTCAAAGCCTATTACAACTCGTTCCTCTTTACCAAATACCTGGCCGACCATGTGATGCAAACCGGCCGAAGTCCGTGGATCGACAATATCCGCACCTCCGAAAAGGAAACACTGGACGATATCATCCTCCTCTCGTTCCGCGATGCCCTCGACAACCTGGAAAAAGTCAACGGACATTGGAACCTGAAAAATTGGGGTGATATGCACCGGCTGCATTTACAACATCCGTTGGGTAAAGTAAAAATCCTGGACAAAATCTTCGGCCTCAACCGCCGCCTGCCCGCTCCGGGAAGCAGCAATACCGTAAATCCGTTTTCCTACAACTTGGCCCAACCCTACGATTCGGATTTCGGCGCCTCGGAAAAACATATTTACAACACGGCCGATTGGGATGCCTCCTATACCATTTTGCCGGCCGGCGAAAGCGGTATGCCCGCTTCTCCCCATTACGATGATCAAATGAAACGCTACGTGTCCGGCGGCCTGTTCCGCGACCCGTTTAGCCTGCCGGCCGTACGGAAACAAGCCCGCTACCATATGCAATTTGTTCCGGAATAGGCACGGCCATGGGTGAAGGAATGAAGGAGTGAACAATAAATAACGAACAATTTTTTTGTACCTTGAATCCGCGATTTAAAAATTTAAAATTAAGCAAACATGAAGATCAATTATTTAGATCTATTTTTTTATGTTTCATGTATTTTAATTGGTATTGTCGAGTTTTACTCTTATTTGAAATGGCTTAATAAATATGACGAATTAAAATGGGGATATTTGAGTGAAAATCCGGGTTATCTCGCATATATTATTATTTGCTTTTGTTGTCCGGTTTTAGAACTAATTCAAACAATAATAAATCATTAATTTTCAAATGAAAACCATATTTAATTTTTTAAACAAATGGATGGGAAAATATAATTTTCATTTGGTTAGGTTGATACCTTATTTTTTTGCTTTTATTTTTTCTTGTTTATCCAAAAAATTCATAGGCTGTTTCTTTTTTGGAATTTTTGTTATATATGAACTTTTTCGTTTAATAAAATATTAAAAAAATGTTTTAGGCACTTTATTAATACAACTCCCACGCGCTTATCCGCCCGGGGACGGATTTTGGGTATATGCTTTTTTTCCCATTTATATTTTTACATTGTGTTTTGTCTGCGTATTATTTAAGTACCTAATTCTATAAATTTTAAAATCATAGCCATTTTTGAAATATTATGGTCTTTTTATATCTGGTGGAAACTTGAACTTATAAAATGTTAAAAATTTCGGATTCATAAAAATATTTCAACCCAATTACCTAATTTCACCCTATAAGCTCGCAAACTCAACATATTTCCACATTTGTTTTCAGGTCGAAACCTTCATCGGTCAAGGCTACCAACACAGCGTCCCTGGCGGGACTTAGCGGAACGTTTTGTTTCTTTATTTACCGTCACTGCGTCGCTCCATGATTCCACGGAATCATTTGTCCATTATGAATAGCGTGTTTTTAGATTTCATAAAAAAACCGCCCGCTTAATAAGGCGGACGGTTTCAGAAAGGTGTTTGATGAAATCTCTTACATTCGTTTGAGCAAAGCTTTCATTTCGTTGGCTTTGTCGCGCATACCCAATTGGGTGTAGATTTTTTTCAAGGTACGAATGTTCTTTTCGTCGTTGGGTTCCAGTTCGTGATATTTTTCCAAGTAAGGAAGCGCTTTACGGTAAACGGCTTTCAGTTCTTCCATATAGGCTTCATACTTCTTAGGAGAGCTGAGGCTGTTGTTGATTTTTTCCACCAATTCTTTTTCGGGTGCCAATTCCACCAAGCTCAAAGCCAGCACGGCGTCTTTGTAATCGGGTTTTAATTCGAGGGCTTTTTTGAACCATTTACGGGCATTGTCGTAATCTTTCATGCTGTAATAACCGAATCCGATGTTGTAGGCATATTGGGGTTGGGGATCCAATTGGAAGGCGCGTTCCATGGTTTGAACGAAGTTTTTGTGATCGTTCTTTTTGAGGTAGTAGTTGGCTTCGCCTACGATAAGGGAAACATTGTTGGGATCTTCGGCTTCGGCTTTTTTGGCCAATTGGAAGGCTTCGTCGTCCTTACCCATTTTGGAGAGGGCGTAGAGCATATTGGCCACCAGTTCGGCACGTTTGGATTCGGTTTTTTCCACACGGGGATTGGTGTATTGATCCGTTTTGGCCATGATTTTCATGGTTTTTTCGTCCGGAGCGGCTACCGTTTGACCGGTTTTGGTATCGGTCAACAGGTATTGGGTTTTGACGCCGGTGTAGCCTTTGTCGTACAATTGTTTGAAGTTTTTGTAGGCTTCTTCGAAATTGTTGTTGTAGAGTTGCAACACACCCAGGATATAGAGGTTATCGTCATTAGGGCTAATGAGATAAACCAATTTCATGTTCTTTTCGGCTTCGGCGAAATTTTTGGCATCATTGGCCGCGGATACTCTTTTGAGCAATTGATTACCCAAAGTCATTAATTCTTTCTCGGCGTCACCGGAATATTTGGTAAAACCGTTTTCTTTTTCGAAATCTTTTACTTTGACAAACATTTTAACGGCCGTTTCCAAGTCGCCTTGGGCTTCGGCGATTTTGGCTTTGGTGAAATAGATGCGTGCTTTGGTTTTGGCATCGGCATTGTCTTTGAGTTCGCATGCCTTTTGGATATTTTCTTGTGCCAATTCGATATCACCTTTCTTCAAGGCTTTTTCGGCGGCTTTAACTTCTTTCTTTTGGGCAAAAGCCGAAAAACCCATCATCAGTGCGAGGAGTAAGTAAACAAGTTTTTTCATCGGTTAAAGTATTTTATGAGTTATTATTTTCGTTTTCTCCGGCCTCTCCGTTTTGGGAAGCCTCTTCGTTTTGATTATTTGCAAGGGGCGTGCCATTTTCCGTATCCTGTTGATTTTCAAATGCGGATTCGCTGTTTTCGGCATCGTCCATATCGTCTTCGCGAGCGATTTTGGCCACGGAAGCAATTTCATCGCCTTCGCGCAGATGGATGGCGCGCACACCTTGGGCGGCACGTCCCATTTGGCGAATGTCGTCCACGGAGAAGCGGATGGTCAGGCCGTTTTTGGTGATGATCATCAGGTCGTCGCCGTCCTTCACGTTTTTGATGGCCACCAGTTTACCGGTTTTGTCGGTAATGTTGATGGTTTTCACACCCTTGCCGCCGCGGTTGGTCAGGCGGTAGTCTTTCACTTTGGAACGCTTGCCGTAGCCTTTTTCCGATACCACGAATACGTCGGAATCCAGGTCTTGAACGGAAATCATACCCACCACTTCGTCGTTTTCGTCCGCCAGGCTGATGCCGCGCACACCCGAGGCCGTTCGACCCATGGGACGGGTTTTGCTTTCTTCGAAGCGGATGGCCTTACCGGATTTGACGGCCAGCATAATATGGCTGTCGCCGGTGGTGAGCTTGGCGTCCAGGAGTTCGTCGCCTTCGCGGATGGTGATGGCGTTGATACCCGACTGGCGCGGGCGCGAATATTGTTCCAGGGACGTCTTCTTGACCGTTCCTTTCTTGGTGGCCATGATGACGTAGTGGGCATTCACATAATCCTTGTCCTTCAAATTCTTGGTGGCCAGGATGGCCTTGATCTTGTCGTCCTTTTCAATATTAATAAGGTTTTGGACGGCGCGTCCCTTGGACACTTTGGAGCCTTCGGGCACTTCGAACACGCGCATCCAATAGACCTTGCCTTTCTGCGTGAAGAACAAGAGATAATCGTGGTTGCGGGCCGAGAAAATA
>JAADEB010000137.1 GCA_013153655.1 Chlorobiota bacterium | reverse complement strand
CCAGATGCTGGGCTTTGCTCAGCGTTTGCGAAGCCGTACGCGAGAGGTTTACTTCGCCGCCCGACACTTTGGGCAAGGCCTGAATGGCGCGGTCCACCCGTTGCTTGATGACGGCCGGATCGGCGCCGGCTTTGCGCAACAGGTGCGGCGTTACGTTTTCATCCACTTCCAGAATGGCTTTCAATATATGAACATTCTCTATTTGCGGATGGTTTAGCGCTTGGGCTATCTGAATGGCTTTTTGGATAGCCTCTTGCGATTTTATGGTAAACTTGTCAAAATTCATAGGCTTTTATTATTTTTTTGGTTCGCTCGAAAGTATCAAAATATATTCCTTTGGTACAATATACGACAAAACGGCGGATTTGAATAGTTAACAAGCCTTTTTGACATATATTTTGAAAAAATATACTTATTGAATTCGGTGCTTTATTAATACGACTGCAATATTGTAAAATAAGCGATTTTTATCTTGATACAAAAGAATTTAAAATCAAAATCAACAAGGACTTACACGCATCCTTTCGATGATAAAATGTGTCCTTTTCACTAATTTGGCGCCGGAAATACCTATTTTTTCCAGTGGTTATTACTTGCGTTTTCTTTTTGATTGAGAAAAAAAATCTAACATTTTTCCTTTTCAAAAGAATCATTTAGTATTAAATGTTCCCCCCTTAACCCGCTTGCGTTCGGCCAGTATTTTTGCCTGGTCAGCTAGTTTGTCCGCTTAAAGGCGGATTTAGGTTTTTCCTCTTCTTTGCCCATTTATATTTTTACATGGTGTTTTGTCTGCGTATTGTTTACGGTTCTAATTCCAAAAGACTATTTGTCATGTGTTATGTCTTTGGTTATCACTATGATGTGATAGTTGTAATTGAATAGCATGGTTTATGTCAAGAGTATCTTATTATATTAAGCATAGCAGATTTGTGACAAAAAATACATTTTCATGTAAAATAAGCTTGACTGCAAAACGTTAATTTTATAAATTTGAGAGGAAAGAAAGGGCGGATGAGTTATAAGGTGCATTTCGACAAGAAGATGGTGATTCTTTCGGATAAACCGGAAGAAGCGGGAGATTTGCCTTTCTACCATTTCAGTTATGCCAATGTGCCGAAATTGCTTTTCCGCTTGGAGAACGATGAATTTCCCGGATTGTTTTTCTATCATTACGACCTGAACCGGGCATGGCAACATTTTCTGAAATTTTTCGATGTGATCCATTCCGCCGGCGGAGTTATTTATAATGACGAAGGAAGGGTGTTGTTCATTTACCGCCGCGGATATTGGGACCTGCCGAAGGGCAAGACCGAGCCGGGCGAGACTTTGGAACAAACGGCCATTCGCGAGATTTCGGAAGAAACGGGCCTGAAACAAGTGGATATCGTACGTCCGCTGCCGGATACCTATCATGTATTTTGGGAAGGAGGGCGGCGGAAAATCAAGATTACGCATTGGTTTTTGATGCATACGCCTGAGACGGGGCGTTTGGAACCTACGGGTACCGAGGGGATTGAACGTTTGGATTGGCTTCTGCCGGGTGATCCGCGTTTGCGTGAACGGACGTTTAATAACGTGAAGGATTTGCTTCGCGACGCCGGTTTGTCATTGGATTGAATTTTTTAATCAGGAACCGTAGGTATTTCGAACAAAGATTCTTTTTACTTTTTTCTTGATAAAAAAGTAACAAAAAATCAAGGCAAAAATATGCTTCCTTGCGCCCTTTCCCGTTAAGAGAAAATCTACCAAAAGACGAATTTTCTTCGGAAATTATTGACAAGCACTTTCGGTGATTTTCTAACATAACGGGAAATTCCCGCCAACAGCCGGCCCGCATTTTTGCCGGGCCGTCGCGCTTATCCGCCTTTGGCGGATTTAGGGAGGCACAGTCCGTTAGAAAGCCATTTATAAGAAAAAATATTCGTAGGTTCCGAATGAATCGAACATTCGGATTGGCTTTTGCCGGGTGATCCGCGTTTGCGTGAACGGACGTTTAATAACGTGAAGGATTTGCTTCGCGACGCCGGTTTGTCCATGGAAGGAACACAAAACTCAGGATTCCCGCCACAATAAGCATAAGGGTTTGGGCCGTCCACATAACGGTGCTGAAAGCAAAACCCGTTTCCTTGCTTACGCCGTAGAGCATCAATGTTTCCGTTACAAACACCGGGTAGGTGCCGATACCGCCGTTGCTAATCACGATGCTGATACTGCCGGCCAGGAAAGCCATGATCACGGCATCCCAACCCAAATGGCGCGTTCCGGGAAAGGCCAACATTACCACGTAGAGCATAAGCAGGTAGAGGGACCAAATGGCGACGGTTTCCAGCCAAAAGAGCCAAGGACGCCGTATTTTGGCCAGGCTGAGCATGCCGGTGCGGATTTCGTTCAGGAAGGCATAGAGCCGTGCCAAATGGCGATTGCCGGAGCGCCTCAGCATATGCATGCCGAACCAAGCGGCCGCGGCCAAAACCGGAATCATTCCCGCCAATATGTAGGGATGGCGCGGTATAAGAGGTGCCAGCAGGCGGGCGATTTCGTCATGGGAGAGGTAGAGACCGAGCAATACGAAGAGGCCGAGCATCACCAGATCGATGATGCGCTCGGTGATGATGGTTCCCAAGACTTTGTTGAAGGGAAGGCCTTCGTATTTTTGCACGGTAACGGCGCGCGAGATTTCGCCGCTGCGCGGAATACCCAGGTTCATGAGATAGGAGATTCCCACGGCGAAAATGAGGTTCCATTTGTTGAGTTTCTTATCCGTAAAGGTCCGGAGCAATTGTTCCCAACGCAGGGCGCGCAACACGTGGCTGAGTAAACCCATGAGGATGGAAAGCAGGATAAACTCGTAGCGGGCGCCGAGGATGGCTTGTTTGATTTGGCGGTATTGTTCCGGGGTGAAATGCGACAGGAAAAGCACCAGGACAGCGATCCCGAAGAGGGGAGGGCCGATTATTTTAAGTGCTTTCTTCAAGCGTTTACTTTATCTTGTTGTGTTGGTCGGGGAAGATGACCACGGGTTGGAAGTTGCGGGCTTCTTCCGGCGTGAGGATGGCGTAGGAGATGATAATCACGATGTCGCCGGGGGAGAATTTTCGGGCGGCGGCGCCGTTGAGGACGATTTCGCCGCTGCCTCGTTGTCCGGCAATGGTGTAGGTTTCGATGCGTTCGCCGTTGGTTACATTGACGATTTGCACTTTTTCGCCGGGAATGATGTTGGCGGCATCCAGCAGGTCGGCATCCACGGTGATGCTGCCCATGTAGTTGAGGTCGGCACCGGTGACGGTGGCGCGATGGATTTTGGATTTGAAGACTTCGATTTTCATCTTGCCGGAATTTTTAGTTGAGTGCCATGTTGTCGATCAACCGTATGTCGCCGGCATAGACGGCCAGGAAGCCGCGGTATTTTTTGCCGGGTTCGAAGGCCGTGGCGGGTTGAAGGTTTTCCTCGTCGGCGATTTCGAAATATTCCAGGTCCAGGAGCGGATGTTGGTCGTACATGGACCGGATGGCTTCCTTGATGGCGGCGGGCGGCAGTCCTTCGCGGGCCATTTCGCGGGCTTTTTGCAGGCTTTCGTAGAGGAAAGGTGCGGCACCACGGTGTTCGGGCGTCAGGCGCAGGTTGCGCGAGCTCATGGCCAGGCCGTCGTTTTCGCGGTAGATTTCCACAGGCACGATTTCAATCGAATCCTTCAATTGTTGTGCCAAAGTTTGGATGATACGCAGTTGTTGGAAATCCTTTTCGCCGAAATAGGCACGGTGAGGTTGCACGATATCGAAGAGTTTGCGTACGATGGTGGCCACACCGTCGAAATGGCCGGGCCGGAAGGCGCCTTCCATGACCTTTTCCAGGCCGCCGAAATCGTAATGGTCGGCTTCCACGCGGCCTTGGTAGATATCTTCGGCCAAGGGCAGATAGACGATGATGTTTTTGTCCAATTGTTCCAGCGCATGGAGGTCTTTTTCCACGAAGCGCGGGTATTTGGCCAAGTCGTCGGGATTGTCGAATTGGGTGGGGTTGACAAAGATGCTCACCACGGTGGCGTCGTTGTCGCGCAGGCTGTGTTGCACCAGCGACAGGTGGCCTTGGTGCAGGGCTCCCATGGTGGGCACAAATCCGATGCTTTGGCCTTGACGGCGCAGGGCCGTGGCATGGTCGTGCATATTTTGGCGAGAGGTCCAGACAATCATGGTCAGAGGTCTAAGATTTCCACACGGTTACGGTGCAGGCGGATATGGCCGTCGCGTTCCAGCATTTTCAGCAGGCGGGAGATGACCACGCGCGAGGTGGCCAGGTCGTTGGCGATGTCCTGGTGGGTGATGTGGATATCGTTGGTTTTGAGCACCTTTGCTTTGTCTTTGAGGTATTTTTTCAGGCGCTCGTCCAGTTTCATGAAGGTGATGCTGTCGAGGGTTTGGAGGAATTCCTTGATTTTCTCCGACAGGTTGGTCATGACGAATTCACGCCAGGTTTTATATTTTTTGAGGAAATCGTCCATTTTGTTTCGGGGAATGAGGAGTACCATGGAGTCGGTTTCGGCTTCCATGTCGATATCGCTCACGTTGGCTTTGTTGCTACACAGGGCATAGGTGGCCACACAGCTGTCGCCTTCCATGAGGTAGAAGAGGATATGTTCGTTGCCTTGTTCGTCGGTACGCGACACTTTCATGGTTCCGTTGAGCAATGTGACTATATACTGGAAGGGCATGCCGCGCTTGATGAGCTTGTTGCCTTTGAGAACGGGCGTGATGATGCTTTCGCGCGAGAGTTCTTCCAACAGAGCGTTTTCGAAAATATCGCCGAATTTGCTTTTGAGCAGGTCAATGTTGTTCATGCGTGTATTCCTTAATATGTTTTACTTCGGGTAAATATTTTTTAAAGATAGCTTTTATTCCGGTATTGAGGGTCAATGCCTTGATGGAGCAATGCATACAATTGCCGAGAAATTGGACGACGATTTCATCCTCATTGTAACGTACGACCCGAAGGTCGCCGCCGTCTTGACGGATGAAAGCGCGGATTTCTTCCACGGCCTTTTGGAGACGTTGTTCGAAGTCCTTGTTTCCGGATGCAGGCATGACGGTTTATTTTACGGCGCAACCGGCTTGGTTGCTGATGCGGATTTTTTCGGTGGGAGGTAATTTTTTGTTGCGTTCGATGGTTTTTTCCACCGTGTTGCGGGTGATTTCTTCCCAGATTTTGGCGATTTCGGTATCCTTTTGCAGGGCGGCGGGATGACCCACGTCACCGGATTCGCGGATGCTTTGCACCAGGGGTACTTCGCCGAGCAGGGGAATGTTCAGTTGTTCCGACAAGTGTTTGCCGCCGTCGCGTCCGAAGATGTAGTATTTATACTCGGGACATTCGGCGGGTTGGAAATAGGACATGTTTTCGATGATACCCAGGACGGGTACTTTGATGGAGGGATTTTCGAACATGTTGATGGCTTTGCGCACATCGGCGATGGCCACGTTTTGGGGTGTGGTAACCACCACGGCGCCGGTTACGGGTACCATTTGCATCACGGACAGTTGAATGTCACCGGTTCCCGGAGGCAAGTCGATGAGGAGGAAATCCAAGTCGCCCCATTTGGCGTCGAACATGAGTTGGTTCAGGGCCGAATTGGCCATGGATCCGCGCCAGATGACGGCCTGCTCCGGTGCGGCGAAAAAACCGATGGAGAGGATTTTCACGCCGTAAGATTCTACGGGGATGATCCACACCTTGTCGCCTTCTTTGACGGCTTGGGGGCGGGCTTGTTGTACGTCGAACATGAGCGGGATGGAGGGTCCGTACACATCGGCATCCAGGATACCCACTTTGAAACCCATTTTGGCCAGGGATGCGGCCAGGTTGGCCGTAACGGTGGATTTACCCACACCTCCTTTACCGGAGGCTACGGCGATGATGTTTTTGATTTTTTCAATGGGTTTCATCTTTTCGCTCTCGGGCACCACCACTTTGGTGGTCACTTTCACTTCCACGTCCTTGCCGAATTCTTTGGCGATGACGTCGCGAATGTCTTCTTCCAATTTTTTCTTGACATGGATGGCCGGACTGTCGATAACCAAATCCACACTAACGGATTTGCCGAAAATATCGTCTTTAACTTCCAGTTTGGACAGTTGTCTGCCGTCCACGATATTGTTGTCTTTGTATTTTACGTGTTTGAGTGCTTGCTTTACGGCATCTTCTTTCATTTTGTCTTATTTAGATTGGAACAAAATTAC
>JAADEB010000173.1 GCA_013153655.1 Chlorobiota bacterium | reverse complement strand
AATCCGAAACATCGATGATATTCTATGCATATGCATCCAAAAAAACACGTTTCCCGTTTCCCATTTCCCGTGTCCCGAAAATACACCGGTCACCGGTCATCCGTCATCGGTCAATATCGATTTAACGATTTAACGGTTCAACGGTTTAACAACAAAAAAACGGCCTTGCCAAGGCAAGACCGTTTTTTCGGGTTTTCCGGAAAAGATTTCCTTATCAGGGTTTGGGGAATCCCATTTCGTCCAGGACTTTCAGGTTTTCGGCAATTTGTTCGTCCGTCACTTCGTAATTGTGAATATGTTGGTTCAGGTATTGTTCGTAGGCACCCAAATCGATATGACCGTGACCGGAAAGGTTGAACAGGATGGTGATTTCCTTGCCTTCTTCCTTGGCTTTTAAGGCCTCGCGGACGGTCTGCACCACGGCATGGGTGGATTCCGGTGCGGGGATGATGCCTTCGGTTTGGGCAAACAGGATACCTGCTTCGAAGCTTTCCAGTTGAGGCACCGCCTCGGCTTCGATCAAACCGTCTTTCAACAATTGGCTTACGATGGCTCCGGCGCCATGGTAACGCAATCCGCCGGCATGAATGGCGGGCGGCATAAAATTGTGTCCCAGCGTAAACATGGGAATCAGGGGGGTCATTCCGATGGTGTCGCCGAAATCGTAGCGGAATTGGCCGCGCGTGAGTTTCGGACAGGATTGGGGTTCCACGGCTATGATACGCGTTTGCTTGCCTTCCACGATTTTGTCACGCACAAAAGGGAAAGAAATTCCCGCAAAGTTCGACCCCCCGCCGAAACATCCGATGACCACATCGGGATAGGCATCCACCATTTCCATTTGCTCCTTGGCCTCCAAGCCGATAACCGTCTGATGCAACAACACGTGATTGAGCACCGAACCCAATGCATATTTGGTTTGGGGATCCTTTACGGCCATTTCAATGGCTTCGGAAATGGCTATTCCCAGGCTGCCGGGATTATCCGGATCCTCGGCCAGGATTTTACGTCCGGTTTCGGTAAGCTCCGAAGGCGAAGGCACCACTTTGCCTTTCCAAATGTTCATCATGGTTTTGCGGTAAGGCTTTTGGTTGTAGCTTACCTTCACCATAAACACTTGCAGGTCGATGTCGAACAACTGGGTGGCATAACTGAGGGCGCTTCCCCATTGGCCGGCTCCCGTTTCGGTGGTTAGGCGTTTGACTCCTTCGCTGGCGTTGTAGAAAGCCTGGGCCACGGCCGTATTGGGCTTATGCGACCCGGCCGGACTCACACCTTCGTACTTATAATATATTTTGGCCGGAGTGTCCAAGGCTTTTTCCAGGTTATAGGCACGAATCAGCGGGCTGGGACGCCAAATTTTGTAAATCTCGCGAACGGGTTCCGGAATTTCGATATAGCGTTCCGTGCTCACTTCCTGCTGGATAAGCGCCATGGGAAAGAGCGGTGCCAAATCGTCGGGGCCTACAGGTTGCTTAGTGGCGGGATGCAAGGGCGGCAGAGGTTTGTTGGGCATATCGGCCACCATGTTATACCATGCCTTGGGCAGGCGGTCTTCGGGTAAATAGATTTTTTTCGGGTGTTTTTTTGTGCTCATAAGCGTTCGGTTTTATAGGTTATTTATTGTTTTTTAATCATGAAAAAAGGCGACCCGCAACGGATCGCCTTTGGTATTTTCGGACCAAACCGGTTACGGGCAAACGGAAATTTCCTTTTGCCACCACCAAGCTTGGTTATTGTTCGAATAATGCTTCATTTGATGTTTTTGCTGGTGCAATGATACGAAAATTTTTTTAACCGAAAAATTTTCCAAATAATTTTGGCAGGGCAAACGCATACTTTTCGTTTTATCAGTCGGATCCTAAAAGTTTTGTTGCTATTTTTTATCATATTGAATTAACATACTTTGTATTAGTAATACGATTAAATGATTGTAAACGCCTGAGGTGGACGTGACGGCTTCGCTTACAATGACTTCTTCGGAATATGATGTGCCTATGCGCGGTCATTGCGAGGGAAGCGACCGGAGGGGCAATAAGGAATCTCCCATGTCAACGGGTTAAAGAAATAAAGGAATTTAATTATTTTTGAAGTAAAATTGGCGGAGATGAAATCCATGGCTTTGCGTGTTTTTATTTTTGTGATTTTGTTGTTGGCCGGATTGAATGTATGGGCATGGACCACGGGGCGTGTGGGCGGTTGGACTTTCGGATTGAATATGACTTCATTGGCATTGTTATTGGTTTTATTACACATAAACAAACATTCGCAAACAGGATAATACATTCGATACGATGGAAAAAGCTTTGGAAAAATTCGTACTGACGGCAAGTTTGTTGATGAGCTTGTGGCTGGTTTATGAATATGTTTCCGGACGGGACGATTTCCTATCATTTGTGGAAAAAATCACCGTTTACCTGCTGATATTCATCCTTTTTGTTTTGAACCGCCGCACGCGTAAGGATGCCGAATAAGTAAAAGAGTGGGGGAGAATGGCTCCGCCGGATGGTCGAATCCGGGTTTTTATGTAAATTAGAGCCAAAATTCCGCTATGCAATCATTTTGGCAAAAAAATAAGCTTTATATTCTGGGATTCGGATTGTTTTTGGTGACGGCTTTCGTATTGTACAGTCCGTTGTTGCAAGGAAAAAAACTGGTGGGGAGCGACACCCTGCAATTTTGGGCCATGGAACACGAGCGCAAGGTCTATACCGAACAAAAAGGCGGCGACGTTTATTGGACCAATGCGGTGTTCGGCGGGATGCCGACCTACTTATTGGGCGCCGGTTTTCCCAACGATTTGCCGGCCAAAGTCAATAAAATTTGGCGCGTATTTCCCAAGCCGGTCAATTATTTGTTCATTTATTTTTTGGGCTTTTTGTTGCTGATGTGGGTGTTGGGCGTACGGCCTTTGCCGGCTTTGGCGGGGGCCTTCGGTTTTACCTTGTCCACCTACCTGATTATTATCCTCCAAGTGGGACATTTTGCCAAAGCCTCGGCGGTGGCCTATTTCCCGTGGGTGATGGCGGGTGTGTTGCTCATTGTGCGGCGCAAGAAATACGCCTTGGGTTTTGTGGTGCTGGCCTTGTCCATGGCCTTGGAAATCGGGGCCAAACATTATCAAATGACCTATTACCTGGGTTTGGCCTTGTTGCTCTACGGCCTTTGGTGGCTGGCGGATGTGTACCGCAACGGCGCATGGAAGGAATTTCTGACGGAAACCGCCTTGATGCTGGGAGCCGTTGTTTTGGGAATAGGCATGAATTACGCCTCCATGGCGGCCATTAAGGAATATATTTCGCAAAGCATTCGCGGCGAACAATTCGTGAAAGTCAATCCCGACGGCACACCGAAGGAGACCACAAGCGGCGGGTTGGATAAAAACTATATCACCGAATACAGCTACGGTCTTGCAGAAACATTCAACCTGTTCATACCCGGTTTTACGGGCGGATCGAACCGGGAAAAGCTGGGTGAAGGTTCACATATCTACCGTGCTTTGATCGAGCGTAACGTACCGCCGTCGCAGGCCAAGGAGTTTGCCGCTTCCACTTCGCTCTATTGGGGCGACCAACCCATTGTGATGGCGCCGGCTTACATCGGGGCGGTGATTATTTTCCTGGCCGTGCTGGGTTTCTTCCTCTACAAAGGACGGTTGCGCAACTGGATTCTTACGGTGACGGTTTTTGCCTTACTGCTGTCGTGGGGCAAAAATCTACCGTGGCTTACGGACCTGTTTATCGATTATTTTCCTTACTATAATAAATTCCGTGCCGTGGCCTCCATTCAGGTGTTGTTGGAGTGGTTGTTGCCGGTGATGGCCGTGTTGGGTTTAATGGCCTGGCTGGATCCGGAAATCGATGCGCGGCGCAAGGAAAAGGTTTGGAAATACACCGCTTACGGCTTGGGCGGATTGGCTTTGCTGTTCTTTTTGCTGGGACCGTCCCTGTTTTCGTTCCAATCGGCGCAGGACGGCATTTACGAACAATATAAACTGTTGGACGCCTTGATAGCCGACCGCCAATCCTTGCTTCGTTGGGACAGCTCTCGCTCATTGTTGTTTGTGGGGATGACGGCGCTTATGTTGTGGGGCATCTTAAAGGGCAAAATCAAGAAGGAATATGCCTTGGGCGTGATCATTGCCTTGGTGATTTTCGATTTGGGCGGTGTGGCCAAACGCTACATCCGCGACGATCATTTTATGACCAAACGCCAAATCGACCGCTTTTTCCGTCCTTCGCCAGTGGACAAGGCCATTATGCAGGACAAATCCTATTACCGGGTGGTCAATTTTGCACGTAATCCGCTTACCGACGGCCTCACTTCCTATTTCCACAAAAACCTGGGCGGTTATCATGCGGCCAAACCCAGACGCATTCAGGATATTTTCGATTTCTACATCAACGGCAAGGTGCATTATCCGGTATTGAATATGTACAACACCAAATATATCATCTTCAAGGGCGACAAAGGTACGGCCTATCAAGCCAACCCGGCGGCTTTCGGTCCGGCCTGGCTGGTGGACAGCCTTCGTTTGGTACCGGACCAAACGGCCGAAATCCTGGCTTTGAAGGATACGGATCTGCGCCGTACGGCGGTGGTGGAAAATGTGTATCCCGCCTTAAAATCTTTGCAAATCCAACCCGATTCGGCCGATTATATCCGTTTCGAAAAATATCATCCCGAGCATTTGACCTATAAGTCCCATACCAAGCACGACCGCTTGGCCGTCTTTTCGGAAAACTATTATCCCTACGGCTGGAAGGGCTATATCGACGGCAGGCCGGCCGAAATCTACAAGGCCGATTACAGCCTGCGCGCCATGTTGATTCCCGCAGGCGAACACCGGGTGGAAATGCGTTTCGAGCCGGAAGTGATTCGCAAGGGTGCCATGGTGAATTTGGTGTTTGTGTTGTTGTTTGCGCTGAGCGTGTTGATTTGGATATACAGCTTATGGAAAGAACGGAAAAAAGCCTGATAAGCATCATTGTGCCGACGCGCAACCGGGCACATTTGTTGAAATCCTTTCTGGAAAGCCTGCGCATACAGGATTTCGGTGAGGATAAGGTGGAACTATTGGCCGTGGACAATGCGTCGGAGGACGACACCCGTGCCTTGATCGAGGATTTTGCCGGGGATTGCCGCCGGATGAAGGTGCGCTATCTCTACGAACCCGAGACCGGTATGATGCGGGCACGCAACCGGGGCATCCGCGAAGCCGAAGGCCGGTTTTTGATTTTCCTGGACGACGACGTGATGCTTCACCGCGATTATATTCTCCATGCACGAAAAGCCTTCAAAGACATGCCGGGCACATGGGCCGGCGGCGGGAAAATCATTCCCGTGTTCGAGCGGCAAAAACCGCCGTGGCTTACCAAGTTTTTTATGCCGCTGTTGGCGGAGGTGAACTTGGGCGAAAAGGTGCGCGAATTTCCCAAAAACCGCTTTCCTTTCGGTATCAACATGGTGTTTACGCACGACGTGTTCGAACGGTTCGGCCTGTTTCCCGTGAGCGGCGAAAAACGTACCGAGGACTGGATTAGCTTGCCGGAGAAAAAATATTTCGAGCGTTTGCGCGCCGAAGGAATTCCCGTGTATTATTTTCCCGACCTGATGGTTTGGCATTTATTGCCGGACGATTATGTGGACCGGGATTATATTCGCCGTCAGGCCGAAATTCATTATCGCATGAAACTCAACGATGCGGCGGGTTCGCGCGGATGGAAAAAATGGCGTTTATTGTTGCGGGAAATACCCAAGTGGATAGGCGTTTCCGGAGTGGCGGTTTATTATTTGCTCAGTACCCAATGGGAAAAAATCAAGCCTTTGTACCGGTATCGCTACTGGGTTACGCGCTTGCTTTGGCGTTGTTTGACGGGGCGGGAGATTTGTTAGCGGAGGGGCGGCTAAAACTATTGCGCTGTGAATCATTAAATTGCCATCTTGTATTAAACTTAATTTTAGATAGTTATATTCATTCTTTCTTCATATGTCTATATGGCTCCTATGGAGCGTTCTGTGGATGAATGAACATTTATTCTCCCATAGGCTGGTACGACTTGCATCGAGATCACAGGTGAATTTTTTATATATTTTAGGATGTAAAAAATTTTAATTGAATTAGGCGCTTTATAAATACAACTGTAAAATAAGTGATTTTTATTTATGTTCTTTTGTCTTGATACAAAAGAACCAAAAAATCAAGGCCGATACTAAATGATACGCATCCTTTCGATGATAAAATGCGTCTTTTTCGCTTACTCGGCGTCGGAAATGCTCGTTTATAGCAGTGGCTATTACTTGCGCTTTCCTCCTTGATTAAGCAA
>JAADEB010000131.1 GCA_013153655.1 Chlorobiota bacterium | reverse complement strand
CCGTGCACATCTCCGCCCGTAGCGGCGTATTTGGCGTACGGCACGTAACGCAATGGCGTGGTTTCGTTCAAGGTATAGGTTTGCCCGCCGTCGGTGCTTATGCGTACATTTAAATCATAATGGGAAGACCAATCGATTTGATCGAAATTGCCCGAATCCACCGTCCCGGCACCGATTTCCATGCTGGCGATTCCGTTACTGTCGGTGGTCAGGTTGTGGGTTTCGGCATAGACAATGTTACCGTATCCGTCCTTTATGGCTATTTTGACAATCACATTGTGATTGGCCAAGGTATTCCCGCCGTCGGCCAACAGGATTTTGTAATTAAATCCCGTTTGTGCCGAAGCGGTCCAGAGAAAGAGAACAAAGCTTAGCAGGAAAAATATTTTTTTCATGATTTTTAATTAGTTAAATCATTGTTTTTGAATCTTGTAAGACGTGTAGGAATGATTTTCCCTGTCGATAACCACCAGCAAATACATACCCGGCTCCAAGCGGCGCATATCCATTTTGTAGGCATTTCCGTTGGTTTGGGTTCGATAAATTTCCTTTCCGTTGAGAGCATAGAGGTGGATTTCGTAGGCGCCGTCGTCCGGCAATCCGATACGCAGAAAATCCCGGACGGGATTGGGATAAATGCGTACGCCCTCCAAACGGGTATAATCCTCCACGTCCATTATGGCCGCCAAATCGGGTCCGATAAAACCTTCGGACAAATGGAGCGTTCCGCTGCCGGTTTCCCGGTTGGCCAATTCGCCACCGGCATGGATCATAGCGAGGTTTCCGCTGCTTACGGTTCCCCCTACGGGTGCCAGCGAACTTTTGCGTATTTCCGTTTGTGCCGAAAGCAGGAAGGGAAATACCAAAATGGTGATCAAAAGAAGTTTTTTCATAGCTGTATGTTTAATGTTGAGATATGTTTCGTAATTCGTTTTCAAGGTGTTGCAGGCGTGCTTCCAGGTCGCGGTTCTTTTGTTCCAAATCCCGAATGCGCCTGTTTTGTGCTTCCATGATTTCTTGTTGTTCCTGAATGGATCGGACCAACACAGGCACAAATTCGGCATAGCGCAAGGCGTAGAAATCACCGTCGTTTTTCGGTTTGTCCACGGCATGAAAATCGTAGTGCAAGGCCTGGGAGGCCCGTTCCACTTCCTGTGCGATAAATCCGGTTTGCAACTCGCCGGCTTTATCTACATTGAATCCGGATGCCGGGATTCCTTTATTTTTCAAAAAACCACGGATAGCCTCCAAATCCAAGTGATAAGTAACGGGACGCAAACGCATGACCAATGCCAAGCCGGGAACATTCTCGCGCACATCTTTCTTGAACCTCCCGTCCGACACATTGCTCCAAGCGGCATATCCGCCGATGCTACTTACATTGTAATCACCGATACGCACCTGATTGGAGGCGGTAACGGCGGCTTCGTTGCCCAAGGCCATGGAATTGGAATAATCATTGCCGGTGTAGAAGGCTTTGTAGCCCAAGGCCGTGTTGGCAAAACCCGTGGTGTTGGTGTACATGCTACGATAGCCCACGGCCGTATTGCCCGTGGCGGTTTGGTCGGTATTGGCATTCAAGGCGCCCGAGCCTATGGCCACGCTTTGGTGTCCGCCGCTGTTGGCAAACATGGTGCCTTGGCCGATGGCCACGTTTTCGGTGCCGGTTTCGTTGTTGCGCAAGCTTTTGTAGCCGATGGCCACATTGGAAAACCCGCTGGTAACGGCATACATGGTTTCGGTGCCGATACAAATGTTGTTGTTGGCCCGGTCGCCTTCATGCATGGCGGCATTTCCGATGGCCACATTATCGTGTCCGGTGGTATTGGCATACATGGCTTGGTGTCCCAAGGAAATATTGGCTTGACCCGTAGTATTATGGTAGAGGTTCATATAGCCGATGCCGATACACCGGTTGTCGCTACCGTCGTCGTGGAGGCCGGCATCCATACCCACAAACAGGGACGATCCGTCTTCCGTGCCGTCGCTGTCGGATTTGGCATCCAAGAGGTCATTAAGGCGCCGCACGTTTCCGCCCGAAGCGGCAAATTTGGCGTACGGCACAAAATAGAGCGGCGAGGTTTCGGCCAAGCGGTAATGCTGACCGCCGTCGGTACTGAGCGACACGGAAAGGCTATATGGCCGGCTCCAATCCAAGGCGTCAAACTGTCCCGACACCACATTTCCCCCACCGATTTCCATGGCGGCCATACCATGCTCGTCGGTGGTGAGGCTGTGGGTTTCTTCATAGAGGACATTGTTTTGATTATCCTTAATGGCTATGTCCAACATCACATTTTGATGCACCAATGGCGTCCCCCCGTCGGATAACAGGATTTTATAGAGAAATCCGTTTTGACCGGACGCCGGAAGCGCGACGACCAACAAAAACATCAGCACGGTTTGTTTCAACCGGCCCCGGAAGGCTTTCGATTTCATGTCATGTTTTTTTGCGGTTTTCATATTAGGACGGTTTTAGGTTTTGTTCGGGATTTATTTGAAGCAACCATATGTATTTGTTTTTCAATCATTAAGTATTATCCTTATTATGACCGGGAGAAATAAGGTCCACCCACATGGGATTGTTTTGGTCCACCATTTCCCTTATCATCGTTTTGGACCAGGTGAGCCATTCGTTTTCCCTCAAAATGGCTTCGCGGCTGCTGTCGAAAGCTTCGTAATAGACCCATTTACAGTCTTCCAGCATATGACACAATATTTTTTTACGGCGTTCCATATGCGTGGTCACACCGATCAGAAAACGGTCGTGCCGGGGACTGTAAACAATGTAGGTGTAATACATTTTCGTGTTTTTCCTCTTCAAATTTCAAGACGGAAAAACACAAATCCTTACGAATGGATATTTTCGGAATAGATTTTAATTAAACCATTGAAAATAAGAAAAATAAGCATAAAGAAAATTCTTACGAAAAGGTCTTTTCGCAAGAATTTCCCATGGTTTTGGCATGTTTTGCAGACCCTCCGCGAAGATTTAAGGCATCACTTCCACCCATTTGCCGCCGGTCAAGGCCGAAATGCGATGATCATACATGGCCTCGCATTGTACCGAAGGCAAATAGTAGCGCCCGGGATAAGCGGCATGGAAAAGGAAGCGATAGGTTTTGGTTTCGCCACGTTGCAGGTCGAAATAGGTCATTACGCGGTCGTCGCGGATATCGCGATAGTCCGCCGGCGAGGATTTCCAACGGCGGATATTGTCCAGGCGTGCATTGGTTAATTCCCAACCCGAAGGAAATAAATAGGTCAAGGCCATATTTCGATAAGGCGGTAGCGTACCTGGATGCGTAATCCGGATTTCGGCAATAAAATCGGTTCCTTGCTTAATGGAGGCCGGATCCACGGGGTTGCCGTTTGTATCGTAATAACGCAGGTTCATTTCCAGGTTATTATTTTCGGCTGCGTCCGGCGATTCCAGCGGGATACCCGATTGAATGAGTTTTACGAACAGCGGACCCTCCGTTTTGCTTTCCACCGCTATGCGGTAGCTTTGTCCCGCGCGTGCGGGAAGTGGAAGTTGCATCAGGGATTTTCCGGATTCCACGGAACGGGTTTTGCCGTCCAGGGTATATTTAAAAGCCGTACCATGGCCGGGATGCTTACCGGCATATGCGGCCACGGCCATAAGGGAATAGGCTGTTGTCTGGGTGCTAAGCCATTGATCCGAAGCCAAGTCCTTGGCCACTTGTTCCAGCAAAATGGCGGCTTTGTCATCCTCTCCCAGCAATGACAGTACATACAGGATAATGGCATTATCGCGGGAGGTGTCGCCATAGGTATAAGGATCGTTGCGATAGCCGTCCATGCGAACGGAGGTTTCCTTCATCATGCTGCGAGCCGTGTTTTTCTTGCCTGCCAAAGCATATGCCCCTATGAGCAACCATTTGGTCGCAGGATACAAACTCTCGATTTCACGCATGCGATTCATGGGTGCCAATGCCGGTTTTCCGGCCAAAGCCAGGGTAAAGAGGCGGTAAGCTTGTGCGGTTTGACGGCTTCGGCGCAAATAGATCGACAAAGCCGGATTATCGGACCAACCGGCGGCCCGGCGAGTTTGATAATGCAACCATTTTTCCAGCATATCGGGAGGAAGCGGATAACCGAGGCGCCGAGCTTCCAACATAAAATGTCCGGCATAGGAAGTAGCCCAATCATCGGCCTTGGTTCCTCCCGGCCAATAGGCAAAACCGCCACCGGAGGTTTGGAAAGTTTTCAAGCGGTCCAAGCCAGCCAAAATATGATCCTTAATCCGTGCTTGCTGCAAGGGTTCCACTTCCGTCAAACGTGTCAAATACAATTGGGGAAATACGGACGAAACGGTTTGTTCGACACAACCATGCGGATATGTGATCAAATAATTCAAACGATTTTCCAGGCCGATAGGCGGAATAACCGATACTTCCAGCACGGTTTTATTGGTACCTTTCAGGCCGAAAGGTGTATAGGTCCAGTCTTTTACTTCGCCGGGATTATGCAAAACGGCTTGATGCGTCCGGGTGATACGGGGATTACGTACCGAAACGGGTATTTCTATTTCGTAGCGTGCTTTTTCGTTGCCGCTTTGTGCCGTAACTTTTATTCGTGCCGCTCCGGTTCGTTTTTTTACTTTCAGGCGAAAATGCAAGGTTTTTTCTCCGGGTTTGTCGAAACGTACCTGTTGTTGCCTGGCGCCCTCCCACTCCGTAAGCTCATTACCGCTCACCCGGACCGTAACTTTCTTGACCGCCGGTTTCATAGCAAAGACGGTAACGGCCACTTCCGTTTCTTCCGCGGGAGCCAGCACGCGCGGCGCCGTGGCCAAAACCATAAGGGGTTTCTTTACTTCCGATGTTTTGGATACCGAACCATAGGCGACCTTATCCGGCGATGCGGCCACCACCATGGTACGTACGGCGCCCACATAATTGGGCATGCGAAAACGATGGGTGCGGCTTTGGTTTTTTCCGGTCGTAAACGTACCTATAAATTTTACCACGGGTTTAAAACGGTTTATTTTGGCTTCGCCGGCCAAAACCAAATCGGCATCACCGCCCACGGCCAGCAAACCGGCAATGCGGCCGTGGAAAGCGCCTAAAACATATTTATACATATCATATGTTCGCACACCCAAGGCTTCGCGGGCAAAGAAATGGGACCATGGATCAGGTGTGCGAAAACGGGTCAGGCTCAGCAAACCTTCATCCACCACAAATACCGAATAGGTCATGGGACGTCCCTTTTTCTCACGCACCCGTAATGTCACTTCCGTTTCGGGACGTAATTCATCCGCCACCTCCAAGACGGGCTCCAAATGCGTATCCGGATTTTCCACTTCGATGTTTTTGATGCCGTAGAGGCGAATGGGACGGTCGTTGTCCGTGCGTTCATGCGGTTGGATATAGGAAATATGCACATAAACATTGGGTGCCATATCATCGGTAATCACAAAGCGGGCACCATCCTTTTCCTTTTCGGTATCCATCCAAAAGGTTTCCAAAACCCTGTTTCCGTTTTCAATGCTGATGAGTGCCTTTCCTTTTCGTGCTTTGGGCAATTTGATATGAACGGTTTCGCCTACGCGATACTTATCCTTATCCGTGCTAAAAGTCAGCATTTCGGCACCGCCAGGCGCTCCATGCCCGGGTTGGTCCCACCATCCGGGATAATCGGTATAGAAAACCTTACCCGTGCTATGACCGGAAACCGGATCGGTTATGCGAATAAATTTCCTGCCGAATGTTTGCTGAGGGAAACGCAAGGAGTAAATACCTTTGCCGTTTTTCGTGGACATGTAATCGTCGATAATCTTGCGTGCATGACGCGAACGCAGATAATAACCCAAATCCTCGTTACCTGTACGTTGCCACCACCATCGCCACTGAATTTCAAAGACTTCCACATGCAATTTTCTCCGGCTAACGGGATGTCCGTTTTCATCCACCGTTACCACGGGAATCAGTTGTTCGCGATCGGAATATAACGCACCGTTCCATCCGCGGCCTTCGGGAATTCGCAGACCCGCATACGACACAAAAGGCGAATACGGAACGGTAATACGGTCGACGCTGAAATCTCCGCCACGTTCGAAAACACGGGTTTTCAAATGCACATTCAACATACCCGGAGCATCCTTAATATTGATTTTTAAGGGAATACGTGCTTCTCCCTTATCATCCAGGCGACTCTCGAAAAGGGTTTCCGTTAGGGCGTCGAAGCGCTTGGATTCATCGTCGAAATGAAAACCGGGATATTTTTCAAAACGTGTTTTTCCGGCCGAAACGCGCATCTCCACCACGGTTTTCAAACCCGGTGCCGGCGCCCCGTGTAGCCA
>JAADEB010000061.1 GCA_013153655.1 Chlorobiota bacterium | reverse complement strand
ATGGGACACGGGAAACGTGGTTTTTTGGATGCAGGTGGCGCAGATGGCACGGATTTCACCGGTGTTTCGGATTTTTTT
The DNA here is from genome assembly GCA_013153655.1 of Chlorobiota bacterium. Classification (GTDB taxonomy): domain Bacteria; phylum Bacteroidota; class Bacteroidia; order Flavobacteriales; family Flavobacteriaceae; genus JAADED01. The sequence continues at coordinate 24,704 of JAADEB010000061.1, read as the reverse complement.
TTTGACGATTTCATAGAGACGCGATGCATCGCGTCTTTACCATACGATGATTTGATGGACGAAATGTAGAGACGCCGGTATACGGCGTCTTTACATTCCGATAATGGTTCCAGATTGAACAATTACCGTTCCACGTTTCCCGTTTCCCGTTCTACGTTTCCCGTTCCACGTTTCCCGTTTTACGTGTTCCGTTTCCCGGCGCCGTTGGCCTTGTGGGTTGGGCATGCGCGAGGCATCGAAGCGATATGCGCGGAGGCCTTGCCGAAGTTCCGGCCGCGGAATGCCGGCGTACAGCGGGGAGCCGCCATTCCGCGGCGGGCGGGCAAGCATTGGGATTTTGTTGTTGGCAAGCCGCCGGCGCCGGACGAGAGCAAGGCCGAGCACATACAAGCGGAGAGGCCGACCCGCGGCCATGTGCGTAGGCATGGGGAAGGGACGCGCCCTGTCCATACTTATTATTAAATATTATTAATTAGTCGATTTAGAGCATAGAGACATAGGGATGAATAAAAACATAAAATGTAATGAAAATTACGTCTTTTTGAGCCTATTCGTTTCAAAAAAGTGATTATTTACATAAAATAAGTTACATAAAAGGAAAGTGCCTTCAAAATTCTGTTATTGGTCATATAAATATTTAGGCGTGCATAATATTTTTAGGTACAAATTTTAGGAAGATGAGTAAACTCAACCGACGCCAATTTTTGAAAATATCCGGAGCCGCCACGGCCGGGGTGACCGTGTTGCCCGCGTCCGGCGGATTCTGGGAGGCCTTGTTCGGCGAGGAAAAACGTCCGCTTTTGGAAAACCAAGCCGTCAAGACGCCTACGGTCTGCGAAGTTTGTTTCTGGAATTGTGCCGGATGGACCTATACCGACAAGGAAGGAAACATCCGCAAAATTATCGGTAATGACAAAGATCCGCATAGCAACGGCCGCTTGTGTCCGCGCGGTACCGGAGGCCTGGGTATGTACTATGACGAGGACCGGCTCAAAAAGCCTTTGATTCGCGTAACCGGCAAGGACGGCAAGCAATCCTTCCGCGAAGCTTCATGGGACGAAGCCCTCGACCTGGTGGCCAAGAAAATGAAGGAAATCGACAGTAAGTACGGCAAGGAAAGTTTCGCGCTGCTGTTCCATGGCAAGACGGGTCCGCATTTCGAACACCTGTTCAAAGCCTGGGGTTCCGATACCATGGGAGAGCCTGCCGGTGCCCAATGCCTCATCGCCCGCGAAGCCGGCTTCATTGCCACCTATGGAGCGGGATTGGCTTCGCCCGAGCCTACGGACATCAAAAACGCCGATTGCCTGGTGCTTATCGGTAGCCATTTCGGTGAAAACATGCACAACGGCCACGTGCAAGACATTTCCGATATGATCGAACGCGGTGGCACTATCATCACCGTGGACCCGCGCTTTTCGACCATGGCGGCCCATTCCACCAAGTGGTTGCCCATCAAGCCCGCCACGGACTTGGCCCTGCTCCTGGCGTGGATGAATGTGATTATCAACGAAAACCTCTACGATAAAGAGTACGTGGAAAAATATACCTACGGTTTCGATTTGCTCAAAGACCACGTGCAAAAATACACACCCGAATGGGCCGAAAGCGTTACCACCATTCCCGCCGCGGATATCTACGAAACGGCCCGCATGATGGGAGGCGCTTCGCCGCGCGTGGTAGTACATCCCGGACGTCATACGGCCTGGTACGGTGACGACACCCAACGCTCCCGCGCCATTGCCATGCTCAACGCTCTGCTGGGTTCCTGGGGACGCAAAGGCGGTTTCTACTTCCCGGAACGGGTCAAATTGCCCAAAGAACCGCATCCGCCCTTCCCGAAACCCAAATGGAGTTGGAAAGACATTTCCCGCGGCAAGCATAAACTGGCCATCATGGGTATCACCAACGAGATTATCGACCATGCCTTGCCCGAATACAACGGTCCCTACAAGGTGAAGGCTTTCTTCATTACGGCCACCAATCCCATCCAATCCATTCCGCCGCAAGAAAAGGTGATCAAAGCCCTGCAAGCGGCCGAATTCGTGGTGGTGGTGGACACCATGCCTTCCGAAATCACCGGCTACGCCGATGTGATTCTGCCCGAAGCCACCTATTTGGAACGCCTGGACCATATTCGAAATGCCCACCACCGTATTCCCAACCTGGCCTTGCGCTATCCGGCCGTCAAGCCCAAGTACGAAACCAAACCCGGCTGGTGGATTGCCCGCGAAATCGGTATTCGATTGGGATTGAAGGATTTCTACGAATGGGAAGATTTCGAGGAAGTATTGGATTGGCAATTGCGCCAAGTGGGAAGCAGCATCGAGGAAATGAAACAACTCGGCGTGAAATATTTCCCGCGCAAAACACCTATGTATCTGGACGAATACGACGGTCAGTACTGGTTCAACACCAATACCGGCAAGATCGAACTCTATTCCACCGACCTGGCCGAATGGGGTTACGATCCCATGCCCGTCTATAAGCCGCATCCCGAACCGCCTCCGGGAATGCTGCGCCTGATCTACGGACGCGTGCCCATGCACACTTTCGGCCGTACGATCAACAATCCAAACCTGTTTGAACTCAAAAAAGAACCCGCCCTCTGGGTACATCCCAAGGTGGCCAAACTCTACGACCTGAAACAGGGTCAGGAAGTATGGCTCAAAAACCATAAAGGCAAAGTGAGCTCCTTCTCCGTGCCGGTGCGTATCACGCAACGTATCCGCCACGATTCGGTTTACTTGCCGCACGGATTCGGCAACAAAGGCCGCATCTTTGTGGACGGCAAGAAACTGGAAATGAGCCGTGCTTACGGACGCGGAATCCTGGATTCCGAAGTGATGTCCGACGTGTATATTGATCCCGAAACGGGTGGAACCGGCATGCGAAGCAATTTCGTTGAAATTTTAACCGAGAATCCTCATAAAAAAGATATAGAATCATGAGATATGCAATGGCCATAGAGGTCAACAAATGTGTTGGCTGCGGCGACTGCGTGGTGGCCTGCCAGACGGAGAACAACGTTCCGCTCGGCTACTCGCGCGACTGGATAGTGGAAGTGGTAAAAGGCGAATATCCCAACCTGTTTTTGCATTTCGAGTCGCAACGGTGTAACCATTGCGAGGACACGCCTTGCGTGCGCACCTGTCCCACGGGTGCGAGCCACGTGATCGAAGGCGGCATCGTGAAGGTAACGCACGACGAATGTATCGGATGCGGCGCCTGTATCGAGGCCTGTCCCTACGATGCCCGCTATTTCCACCCGGACGGATATGTGGACAAATGTACGTTCTGCGACCACCGCGTGGCCGACGGCTTGGACCCGGCCTGCGTGTCGGTTTGCCCTACCAAATGTATGCACTTCGGCGATCTGGACGATCCCGACAGTGAAATCTCCCAACTGTTGCGCACGCGCGAACATTATACCCTGCTACCCGAAGCCGGAACGGCTCCGCAAATCTATTACCTAAAATAAAGGCCTTATGGAAGAAAGATTATTAGCCACCGCTCGCGATATTCACGGACTCTATCCGCACGTGCATATATGGGGTTGGCCCATCGCCACCTACCTGTTTCTGGGAGGTCTGGCGGCGGGTATCCTGCTCTTTGCCACCTTGTACTACCTCAAAGGCAAGGAAGACGATATGCCTTTTACGGTGAAGATTGCACCCATATTTACCTTCTTTTTCGTGTCCTTCGGCTCCTTGCTGTTGGTTTACGACTTGCACCACAAACCCTTCTTCTGGCGTTTGTTTACGGCCTTCCGCATCGAATCGCCCATGTCGTGGGGTGCTTGGACGCTCATGTCCGTAACCCTGTTTTCTTTGCTTTGGCCGTTGAGTTTTATCGACGACATACATGAATACCTGCATGAACGGGGTTGGCACCGTATGGAAAAAATCACCGCTTGGATTATCCGTATGGAACACAAATGGAAACTGTTCCGCTGGGTGGTGATGTTTTTCCGTAAGTATCGCACCGTGTTTGCCTGGATATTGCTTTTCCTGTCCATTATCCTGGGTATCTACACGGGTATTCTGCTTTCGGCCTTCAATGCCCATCCGCTTTGGAACAATTCCATTCTCGGTCCGCTGTTCCTCACCTCGGGGGTATCCACCGGCTCGGCCTTTGTAATGTGGCTCAGCAACAATAAGAAGGAGCGCAAACTCATGTCCACCATCGATATGGCGCTCATTGCCACGGAATTGTTCTTCATTGTTCACATGATCATGGGTATGCAAGCGGGTCCCGAGGCCTACAAGGAAGCCGCCCATTTGTTTTTGGGAGGACAATTTACCGTGTTGTTCTGGGTGGTGTTCGTAGGATTCGGATTGGTATTGCCCTTCATCCTGGAAGCATTGGAATTGAAGGGATTGCACATTCATCCGGCATTGCCGGCCTTGCTGGTGCTGGTAGGCGGATTTATTTTCAGGATTATCATGGTGTATGCCGGACAAATGTCCGAATATCATTTCTTATAAAATATAATGTATTATGGAAAACAAGCAACAGCGAAATAAATACATGAATCCCTACCTGGGTGGTTTTCTCATGGGATTGCTCATCATTGCCGCCTACTATTTTTCCGGCGAAGGATTGGGATCGAGCGGGGGATACCGCGACGTGGCCATGGGGGTGATCAACACCGTGGCTCCCGAATACGCCCGCTCCAACGAATATATTGCTCCGCACGTGGCCGAGGGTCATTCGCCTACGCACACGTGGTTGGTTTACGAACTGCTGGGGGTAATTTTCGGTGCCATCATTTCGGCCGCTTTGTTCGGCCGCTTGAAATGGACCACCGGACGTCCGCCTCATATCACCAAACGCCGCCGCCTGTGGCTGGCCCTCATCGGAGGTATTCTTTGGGGAATCGGTACGCAATTGGGTCGGGGTTGTACCTCGGGTCTGGTGCTTTCCGGTATGGCCGTCAATTCCATGTCGGGTTATATCGGCCTGGCGGCTATCTTCGGATTCGGCTACCTGTTTGCCTTTATATTCAGGAAATTATGGATTAACAACAAAAATCGATGAGTATGGGACCTTTATATCCGCAAGAATTATTGAATCCGGAATACAACCTGTTGATCGGTTTCCTCATAGGGATCGGATTCGGATTTATCCTGGAAGCCACCGGATTTACCAATACGCGTAAATTGGCCGGCGTGTTCTACGGCTACGACGCCACCGTGATCAAGACTTTCTTTACGGCGGCCGTTACGGCCATGATCGGCCTGTTCCTGATGCACCATTGGGGAATGATCGATATCTACAAAACCTTCTATCCTTCCACCTTCTGGATTCCCACGCTCATCGGCGGTGCCATCATGGGATTGGGATTTGTGATAGGCGGTTTTTGTCCCGGTACGAGTTTGTCCGCGGCCAGTACCGGCAAGCGCGACGCCTGGTCGTTTATCGCCGGCGTGATGATCGGTATTTTCGGCTTTATCTTCACCTACGAAAGCCTGTGGAAACCCTTGCGCCAATCGGGTAAATTGGGAAAAGTGAATTTTCCGCAATGGCTCGGCGTGCGCGAAGGACTGTTTATTTTTATTGTGGCCGTGTTGGCCGTTATCAGTTTCGTATTGTATCAGAAATGGCAAGACCATTGGCGTAAGAAGCTCACCGATGAGGATTTAAATGATTTGGGATTATAAAATTAATGAAGATGAAAAAGACAGATAAAATCATTATAGCTTTATTGCTCATAGGCGGCATTGCGGCCATCTTTTATCCCGATACGCATCCTTACCGGCGCGTGGTGGACCGTCATGAATTGTTGCATGAACTCATGTCGGAGGGTCGCTATGTGTCCACCGACCGGGTGGCCGAGGCCCTTATGCAAAACGATCCTTCGCTCTTCCTGGTGGACGTGCGTTCGCCCGAGCAGTACAAGGCCTTTACCTTGCCCGGAGCCACCAACATTCCTTTCGACAGCATTCTGAGTCCCAAATACGTGGATATTTTGGATCAAGACGTTTATAACGTGGTCCTCTTTTCCAACGGCTCTCGCCTGGCCGACCAAGCCTGGCTGGTGCTCCGAAGCTACGATTACCACGGCCTCAAAGTGATGAAAGGCGGCCTCAACGAATGGTACCGTACCATTCTGCATCCCGCTCCGCCCGCATCCACGGAGGTTACGAAGGAAGAATACGACCGTTATTTGTTCCGCAAAGGAGCCATGTACTTCTTTACGGGAATTCGTCCGGCCGGCACTTCGGCGGCGCCCAAACCCGCGGCGGCACCCAAACCGGCTGTCAAACACAAAAAGAAAGAAGTAACCGGCGGTTGCGGTTAATGGTTTAATGAATAAAACATGAAAGCATGAAGAAACAAATTTGGTTCTACGTTCTAACAGGCCTCTTGGCCCTTTCCGGCTGCCAATCCAAACAGGGATTGCAGGTTTCGGAAAGTAAGCAAGCCTGCCAACTCGACGTAATCGATGTGGAACATTTGACCGATCTCCTGTACAGCGGCGATTTGAAGGACGTGCAATTTATCGATGTACGTACGCCGCACGAATATGCCATGGGTCATTTGGAAGGCGCCGTCAATCTGCCGGCCAAGCATTTCTTTGCCGACCGCTATTTGAAGCAAATCCAAGGCGACAAGGTATTGCTCGTGTACGGTGCCGACGACAGCACACCCGAATTGCTCAGCATGATGGCGCGCCATTTCGAAAATATCCGCATGTATGCCGTGCTGGGTAGTTACGATTATATCAAAAACCGCATTTTGGACAAATTCGCCGTTTACAGCGGGGTGTATGACGACGAAGTACCTTTGGTGGATTTCAAAAAAGCCATCGAGGAAATACGCCAACGCGAGGGTGGAGGAGCGGCGCCCGCACCGGCCAAACCGGCGGCGGCACCCAAACCCGTAGTGAAACATAAAAAGAAAGAAGTAACCGGCGGATGCGGTTAAACCCTTAAAAAATTGAATCTTATGAAAAAGCTGTTATTAATCCTCATAAGTTTTTCGCTCATGTTGGCGGGTTGCAAGAATCCCTTGTCCAAACCCGCACCGCGCGGCAAGGAGGTGGATTTCGAAAACTTTGTCCGCAGCAAACCCGTGAAGCCTTTGGCGCAAATCTATTACGAACACGGCAATTTGCCCAACCGGCCGGATTTTCCCTACCTGGTGAAGGCATCCGAGGTATTGAAAAACTACAAAAACTACCTGGTCATCGATCTGCGCCGTCCGGAGGATTACAAGGCCGGTCATATTCCCGGCGCCTACAACGTGCCCAAGGACAAGGTATTGGATTTCCTCAAAAAAGAACATAAGGCGGCCGCTTATCCCAAGGTGGTGTTTGTATGCTACACGGGTCAGACGGCTTCCTACGTAACGGGAATCATGCGCCTGGCCGGATTCGACAACACCTATGTGATGCTCTACGGCATGTCGGTATGGAACAGCAAATTTGCCGGACCGTTGCTCAACGGCGTCGGCGACCGCTATCCCGACATGGTGGAAACCGGCGAGGGAACGGCCCATCCGGTGGCGCATCACGGCGAGGCATTGCCCGGCCACCATATCGATTGGAATAAATTTCCCGAATTGCCCAAGCAACTGCCTACTTTGCTCATCGAGCAACAAGCCCGCAAAGCCTTGAAACAGGAACGCAAAGACTTCCTGCTGAAAGCGGACGAATTCTTCCCTTATTACAAGCAAAATCCTTTGGATTACTACGTGATTTGTTACCTGCCCGCCAAATTCTACGTGGACGGTCATATCAAGGGAGCCGTTCGTTTCCAACCGCACAAGGACCTGGGTGTGGACGGACGCTTGGCCGAAATTCCCAAGGACAAAAAAGTGTTGGTCTATTGTAAGACCGGCCACACGGGAAGCCAATCCGCCGCCTGGCTCGACATGTTGGGGTATAAGGGTCATAACCTGATATTGGGATCCTTGTCGTTCATGTATAGCAAATGGTTGAAAAACGAATGGATGCCTGATGTAAAATATTTGGTCAACGAATATCCCGTTGTGGAAGGCGACAAGCCTTTCTCCGGCAAGGTGCAAGCGGTGGCGGCACCCAAGAAAATCGCCGCGCCCAAGCCGGCCGTGAAGCATAAAAAGAAAGAAGTAACCGGCGGTTGCGGCTAACCGTTGTTCCCATAAATGATTGTTGGCAGCCTCCCGTCATTCCGGCGGGAGTTTTTTTTGGGAGGAGTTTCCTGTTTTCGGCTATTTTGAAACGGTTTGTCTAAATTTCTATTTTTTGTAGCCGAAACGTTTGAGCCATTGGTCGTCTTTGCGCCAGTTTTTACGCACTTTGACGTAGAGTTCCAGGAAGATTTTTTTACCGAACAATTGTTCCAATTCCTTCCTCGCCTCGGTGCCGATGCGTTTCAGGCCGCTTCCTCGATGCCCGATGATAATGCCTTTTTGGCTGTCGCGTTCCACGTAGATAATGGCACGGATACGGATGCGGTCCTCCGTCTCTTTGAATTCTTCCACCACCACTTCCACCGAGTAGGGAATTTCCTTTTTGAAATGTTTGAGGATTTTTTCCCGGATTTTTTCACTTACCAGAAAGCGTTCGGGCCGGTCGGTGAGTTGGTGACGGTCGAAATAGGGGGGTGCTTCGGGCAGAAGTTCCAGGATGCGGTTGCGCACCTGGTCCAGACCGAAACCGTGGAGGGCGGAAATGGGCAACACTTGCGCCCCGGGGAGTTTTTCTTTCCAGTATTGTACGGCTTTTTCCACCTGCTCCTGGGAGGCCGTATCGATTTTGTTGAGCAATACCAGAATGGGAACTTTCACGTTGGAGAGATATTCCGTGAGCGTTTCGTCCGTGTTGTTTTCTTCGCCGGGGGTGACCATCAGCAGCAGTACGTCGGCATCTTCCAAGGCTTCCCGGACGGCATCCATCATGTATTTTTGCAGCTCGTAGGCCGGTTTGATAATGCCCGGCGTGTCGGAATAGATGATTTGATAATCCTCGCCGTTGTCGATTCCCAGGATACGGTGCCGGGTGGTTTGTGCCTTGGGGGTGGTGATGGCCAGGGGATAACGGAGCATGGCGTTCAGGAAAGTGGATTTTCCGGTGTTGGGCCGCCCGATGATGTTGACGAAACCGGATTTGAAGGAAGGTTGTTTGTTCATCATTTTCGATTAATATGTTGAAAAATAAAGGGAATTTCAAAAAATACATGCATCTCGCTGTATCCCGAGAAAAAAGGATCCGGGCTTTGAGAAACCGTAAAACGGCTGTTTTGCATGGCTTGGTTCAATAAGGGAAGTGTTCTTGCCAGGATGTCTTGATGGCTCGAAGTATAATAGGACCGGGTTTTGGCATAGCGGGGTAGAAATTTTTTTAATTCCTTTGTTACGTCTTGACAATTTTTAAACCACTTGGTGGTGCGTTTATAATGAAGTAATAACCAAAATTCGAAGCACGGGTTGAGGAGAATAATATATACATTTTCGTATGGAGATAATGATTTTTTCAATTGCCGAAAGCGTGTTATTTGATTCTTTTTCCGAATGATATCGGCATCTATTATCCAAAATACATATTGATATGTCTCGATGAATTCTTTGACCTTTTCATATTGTTGTTGCAACGACATTTTAAAGGATAAAACGGGATGAATATTGAAAGGAATTTCCGGAAAATGCCTTTTGAACATTTGAAAATACCAATGTTCGGTCTGTCCTTCCGCCACAATGGCCATATTGATTTTGGGAATCCGCTTCATTACAAATCCAAATATAAATCACGGGTCAGGGGTATACCGCCGATTCGTCCGCTTTTGTACAAATTTAATCTATTGGTGGATTTTCGGATAACCGAAGTATCGAAATGGGCAAAAGAGTAGATTTCGGTAGCGGAATCTTCATTGTTTTTATCGGTAATCCACAAGGCATCGTCTCTTATCATATCGGTTTGCGAAAGGATCTCTCTATTGTGAGTGGTGCTGATGATTTGGGATGAACGGCTATTGACCAAAAAAAGAAGAATAAAATAATTAAACAAGTCGGGATGTATGGAGGCTTCCAGTTCATCTATTGGAAAGAGAACGGATTTCTTTAAAAGCAATGTAAGGATTCCGGCCAATCCGTAGAAGCGACGGGTACCGGATGATTCCAAATCGAAAGGAAGGTAAAATATTTTATCGCGAACCTTGTGTCCCAATTGGATTTTATATAATTTTTGGGATAAACTTTTGGAAATATGATAAGCGGAAGCACTATCCGGATCTTTGAGTAAGTCCAGGATTAATCCCCCGGCCCATGAAATATCTTTGGTCTTGATTTTAATGGAAGAAATATTAAAATCGGCTTTCTTCAATATCTTTATGACATCCTTGGATTTAATCCTCCCTTCGTCTATTTCCATGGTAACGAATTCCTCCAATTTATCATCCGATTTGATAAGCGGTTGCAAATATTGTTCGAACCAATCGGTGGCGATTTGTAATTCCGGTATGGTGATATTGGTTTTCAGGTAACCGCCCAGGACCGTATTATTCCATAATGTATTAGCTTCCAAAGAATGAATATTTTGGGCGGGTATTTTAATTTTACTGCCAAACTCGATACGTGTCAGTTTTTTTTCTTGGTCGGTTTCGCGGCGGTATAAAGTAGCCTTGTTGGGTTGATAGTATTTGAGTTCTTCCCGAAGGATGGCATGCCGGTTAAACACTATTTTATAATCGAATCGTATGTCTTTATGAATAAAATCCAATGTTAGTTTGGAAGGGGCTTTCCGGGTGGACGGATCGAACATGAAGGGACTATATTCCAATTTTTCATTTTTGGAAGAAGCGGGAAACAATACCAAGTCGCGAAGGAAATCCAAAGCTTGCAAAACCGTGGTCTTCCCCGAAGCATTGGCGCCGTATAACAACAACAGTTTTAATAAACGGTATTTTCCTTTCCGGACGATATAATATTCTTCGAGAAAATCGGAATTTTCGGCCAAAAAAGAAATTTTTTGTTCCTTTTTAATGGAACCGAAATTCTCAATACTAAAATTGATAATCATTTTTAAGCGCCAATTTGAAGTTTATTGGCAAATATATGAATAAAAATGGAAAATTGTGGTGTTTTATAAATTTTTCTCCCTAAGCACGAAGTTACGTCCCAGGTAAACTTTACGTACCAGTTCGTCGTCGGCCAGCTCGCGGGGTGTACCGTGTTTGAGGATGCGGCCTTCGTACATGAGGTAGGTGTGATCGGTGATGGCCAGGGTTTCCTGCACGTTGTGGTCGGTGATGAGGATACCGATGTTTTTTTCTTTCAGGTGATAGACGATACGCTGAATATCTTCCACCGCAATGGGATCCACGCCGGCAAAAGGTTCGTCCAGCAGGATGAATTTGGGATTGGAGGCCAAGGCCCGTGCGATTTCCGTACGGCGGCGTTCACCCCCGGAAAGCAGTTTCCCGAGACGTTTCCGTTTTTCGGCCAAACCGAATTCCACCAACAGCTCTTCCAGGCGCTGGGCACGTTTTTTCTTGTCGGGTTCGTTAATTTCCAGGATGGCCTTGATGTTGTCTTCCACACTCAGATTGCGAAACACGGAATCCTCCTGGGCCAAATAGCCGATACCCATTTGGGCACGCTTGTGCATGGGCAAATTGGTAATTTCCGTATCGTCCAGATAAATATGGCCTTCGGTGGGTTTGATCAGGCCTACAATCATGTAGAAGGTAGTGGTTTTACCGGCACCGTTGGGACCGAGCAGGCCCACGATTTCGCCTTGCTCCACGCGAAGGCTTACGCCGTTTACCACTTCTTTGTTTCCGTATTTTTTATGCAAGTTTTCGGCTCGTAGTATCATGAGGAAGCGGGTTTAAGGTCGGTTGATTTCTTTTCGATGAGTTTGGCTACCCAAATGCTCACTTCGTAAAGCAAGAGTAAGGGAATGGCCACCACGATTTGGCTGAATATGTCGGGTGGGGTAATAATGGCCGCCGTTATGAGAATAATCACCACAGCATATTTGCGGTTGCGGCGCAGAAAAGCACTGTCCACCAATCCCAGCTTGGTAAAGAAGTAAATGATGACAGGCAATTCGAACACCAATCCGTTGGCCAACACCGTGGTGCGCACGTTGGATATATAGGATTTGATGTCCACCAGGTTTTCCACTTGTCCGCTGATTTGGTAATTGCCCAGGAAATTAATCACCAAGGGCGTGATAATGTAGTATCCGAACAGTACCCCGGTAAAAAACAAAAAGGATGAAACCCAAACGAATCGCTTGCCGTAGCGTTGTTCTTCGGGATACAAACCGGGCGAAATAAATTTCCAAAGTTCATATAAAATGTAGGGAAAAGCGATGATGATGCCGCCATAGACGGCCGTCCAAATATGTACGGCAAATTGTCCTTGCAATTGACGGGAAATCAAGGTGATGGGAATTTTGTCGATGCACAATGCTTCCGAGAGGCGGCAAAATAGGCGATAGGTGATGAAATCGGTTTTGAGGGGGGCAAAAAGGATGCGGTCGAACACAATGGTTTTGTTCATAAACACCAATGTGGCTCCCACCATTACGGCCACAAAGGAGCGGATGATCATCTTGCGCAGGTCGCGCAGATGATCGATAAGGCTCATTTCCCGGAATGTGGTTTCCTCATGGCTCATAAGATGCCTTCTTTTAGAATGTCGTGCAGATGGATGATGCCTTTGTAGCGGCCTTGTTCGTCGGTAACAATCAGTTGGTTGATATTATGGGCCTTCATTTTTTTGAGGGCGTCGGCGGCCAGGGTGTCCTGACGAACGGTTTTGGGCCGGGGCGACATGATGTGATGCGCTTTTATGCCGGATATATCCGTATGTTTTTGGAGCATGCGTCTAATGTCGCCGTCCGTGATTATGCCGGCAATGTTTCCCCGGTCCAGCACGGCGGTTCCGCCTACGCGTTTGGCGGTGATTTCCATAATCACGTCTTTCACCGGGGTGTCGGGTGAAACTTGCGGAATGTCCCTGCCGCGGATGATTTTGTCTACCGTAAGCAACAGGCGTTTGCCCAAAGTCCCGCCGGGATGGTAGCGGGCGAAGTCTTCGGGGGTGAAATGCCGTTGTTCCAATATGGCGATGGCCAAGGCATCGCCCATGGCCATTTGAAGCAAGGTGCTGGTGGTGGGCGCCAGGTTGAAGGGGCATGCTTCGCGGTCCAGGGGGGTATGAAGCACAATGTCCGCCTGCTTGGCCAAATGGGATTCCTTGTCGGCCGTCATGCCGATAAGGGGAATGTTCATTTGGGCGATAAGCGATGCCAGGAGTTTGATTTCCGGCGTGTTGCCGCTTTTGGAAATGATCATCACCACGTCGCCTTTTTGGATGATACCCAAATCGCCGTGGGTGGCGTCGGCGGCGTGCATAAACACGGCCGGCGTACCCGTGGAATTCATGGTGGCCACGATTTTTTGAGCAATATGGGCACTCTTGCCGATCCCGCTCACGATAAGCCGGCCACCGGCATCCAAAATCATCTCCACCGCCCGGGCAAAAGATGCATCCAGGCTTTCGGCCAGGTTTTTTAGCGCTTCGCTACCGTGCAAAATGCTGCGCCGCGCCGATTGCATTATGTCTTTTTCTCGGATACTCATCAAGCCACAAAGGTAAGGATTTAGGCTTAATTATTCGTTGAACTCCTTACGCAGGAAATACAGAATTAAATTTTTAAACAAAGGTACCAAAAATACAAAAGATGCAAATACCATTCCAAGCCATAAATAATCATAGGTGTGTTTGAACTTAATATAACCGAATGAGCCGAAAAAATAAAGAATGGTCGAAAAGATAATGGAAAAAATCAAAAAAGCCATGAAAGGATATAAGACGCCTTCCAAACATCTGGGAACAAATGATTTATATTTTTTCGAATGATTGCCTTTCAAAATAAATATTTTAAAACTACGTTGTTCATTCCATGAAGCAAATTTAAATAATAATATAATTATTATCAAATTTATTTTTAAAAATAATATTTCCCGTTTTTTATGATATGTATAATATTTTAATTTTTTTTAGAAGATGATTTTTTCAAGCAAAAGTTTATTGTCAAATTTATTATTCGTATATTGCAGTGTCAAAAATTAATTTACTATGAAAATGTTAAAACACTATCTTTTTGTCTTTGCTCTTCTAAACATCATAGGATGCGGAGAAACAAAAGATATGAATGCAAATCATAAGCAAATGGATCATAAATGGCAACAAAAAATCAATCAATACGCTGTTTTTTCCTTAACAACCGACACGGACAAATTGTCGGAAAACGAGAAAAAAGTAATTCCGTTGCTCATCGAAGCGGCCAAGCAAGCCGATGAAGTTTTTTGGCAACAAACTTATGGCGACAAGGAAGAATTGCGCAAGAAAGTAACCGGTCCGTTCATGTGGGAATACGTGGAAATCAATTACGGACCCTGGGATCGCCTCGATGGTGACAAGCCTTTTGTCCCCGGGGTGGGACCCAAACCGGCCGGTGCCAATTTCTATCCGCACGACATGACCAAGGAAGAATTCGAAAAGGCCGACCTTCCCGGGAAGGACGATCTCTATACGATTCTTCGGAGGGACGAAAACGGAAAATTAATCGTGATTCCTTACCACGAAGCTTATAAAAAACAACACCAACGCATGGCCGAATTGCTCGAAAAAGCCGCCTCCATCACGGACGATAAGGAATTTGCCGCCTATCTGCGTGCCCGGGCCAAAGCCCTGCTTACCGACGACTATCGCCCCAGCGATATGCTTTGGATGGATATGAAAAACAATCATTTGGACCTGGTTATCGGACCCATCGAGACCTATGAAGACCAACTTTTCGGTTACAAAGCCGCCCATGAGGCCTACGTGTTGGTGAAAGACATGGATTGGAGCGAAAAATTAAAAAAATATATCGCCTACTTGCCCGAGCTGCAAAAATCTTTGCCCGTGGATGAAAAATACAAACGCGAAAATCCCGGCACCCGTTCCGACTTGAACGCCTACGACGCCATTTTCTATGCCGGGGAGGCCAACACGGGCGGTAAAACCATCGCCATCAACCTGCCCAATGACGAGGAAGTGCAATTGAAAAAAGGTTCGCGCCGCCTGCAACTGAAAAACGTGATGCGTGCCAAATTCGAGAAAATCCTCGTACCTATGGCAAGCATTCTCATTACACCCGAACAACGCGACCGGATCAAATTCGACGCTTTTTTTGCCAACACCATGTTTCATGAGGTGGCCCATGGTTTGGGTATCAAAAATACCGTGACCGGCAAGGGGCCCGTGCGTACGGCCCTCAAAGAAACCTATTCGGCCATCGAGGAAGGCAAGGCGGATATATTGGGTCTTTACATGGTAAGTCAACTACATGATAAAGGTGCTTTGGAAGGCGATATGCGGGATTATATGACCACCTTTGTGACCAGTATTTTCCGTAGCATTCGCTTTGGTGCGCACGAGGCTCACGGCATGGCCAATCTTATTCGTTTTAATTATTTTACCGAAAAAGGCGCCATCGAACGTCTGCCGGACGGGACCTACAAAGTGCATTACGATAAAATGCCCGAAGCCATGCGAAGCCTTTCGGCCGCCATCCTTACCATGCAAGGCGACGGAGATTATGAAGCGGTGAAAAAATTTATCGAACGTTACGGTCAAATGCCCGCTACTTTGAAAGCCGACTTGGAACGGGTCAACAAAGCGGGTATTCCCGTGGATATCCGTTTCCGCCAGGGAATTGAAGTACTTGGGTTATAATTGGTCGTTTTTTTCGGGAAAAGAGCTCAATGATGTTTGTTCTTTTCCCAGGGATAGGGGATGCCTTTGAGTTTGTATTGGTCGCGGTAATCGTGCAGGGGGTGTTTGAGCGCCAGGTAGATCAGGCGTTGTACCTCGCTGCGGATGTTGAGGCGCGGCAACAAAGGATTGTTCATGGTGGGATACACCCGGTTGGACAGGAAAATATAGATAATGTTTTCTTCCGGGTCGGCCCAAATCATGGTTCCCGTAAATCCTTGATGTCCGAAACTTTCCCAAGGAATTTCTTCAAAGGTAGGTCCCACTTGACCTTTGAATTGAGGCATGTCCCAACCCAATCCGCGGCGCACGCTGTCCTTTTCGAAATAACGGTGGCGGAAAGCGCGTTCGGTACTGTCGCTGATGTAGCGGCGTCCGCCGTAATATCCGCCTTGCAGGTGCATTTGCATCATTTTGGCCAAGTCTTCGGCATTGCCGAACAGGCCGGCATTTCCGTTCACACCGTTCAGCATGGCGGCACCCATATCATGTACATATCCCACCAGCAATTGATGGCGCCAGTAGTCGTCCTTTTCGGTGGGTACGATTTTGTGGCGGGGCGTGTTTTTCCAGGCATTGAAGGTCAGACTGCGCGCACCCATGGGCTTGTAGAATACCGAATCGGTGTAGCGGTCGATATCGGTGCCGTAGCGTTCGAGCATGAATTTTTTCCACAGGTAGAAGGGCAAACCGCTATATACGTATTTGCGTTTTTCGTATTGCGGGGCGTCCTTTATTTGTTGCCAAATACTGTCGGGATAGGTGGAAATCAGGTACATGTTTTCGGCCACCTTGATGTTAAACTCCGGCGAAGGTTTCCGGCGGTAGTAGCGGCGGCTCGGCACCACTTTCAGGGGCTTGCGCGAGAGGGTGTCGTAGGTTTGCAGGTAGAAAGGAATCCAGGATTTGATGCGTGCATAATGCGACAGTACCGAAATCACGTCCAATGTATCCTTGTTGGAGCCTTTCAGGTAGGGTAGCAGCGTTCCCAAGCTGTCGGTGAGGCGGAAGCCTCCTTCGTCGTAGATGCGCATCATGGAAGTGGTGGCGGCCATGACTTTGGTCACGGAAGCCAGGTCGAACACATCATCGGTGTGCATGGGTTCGTCGTATTCGTAACGGTGCTTGCCGTAGGCTTTCAGGAACACCACGCGTCCGTTACGGGCGGCCAAAACCACACCTCCCGGAGCGGCCATGGTATCGATCATGAATTGCATGAGGGAGTCCACTTTGGCCAAGCGCCGGCTGTCCATATCCTCCTGCTCGGGAAATCCGTAGGCCAGGCGTCCCAGGGCTTTGGTTTCAATGCCGGTGCCGCGGGGATAGCGCGCATTGATGCTCACGGGCAATTGTCCGCGAAACGGCAAAGCGCCGAAAAGCAGTTGCGGCACAATTTTGCGTGTAAATTCGTTGTTTTCGTAAGCCACGGCCACGGCCTCGCCGGGTAATTCGTCTTTCCACGGGAGCAAAGCGTAAGGCGAAGTGAAGATGATGACCGCCGTGGGTTTGCGCGAAGCAATTCGATCAATCAAGTGGCGGGTTTGTTCATCAAGGCGGTACGGTTTCCAAGGATTATCGGTGTTTTTAAGCACGGCTACCACCACCCGGTCGTAAGCGTCCAGTTTGTTCAAATCCCCTTCATCTGCCACCGGCACCTTGTCGGTGGGGCCGTATTTGTTCATGTAGGCCAAAAGATCATCGCTATTACCGGCCTTTTCACCCAGGGATACCAAGGCGGTTTTTTGTTCCACATCCACCCAGGGGAGGAAATGATTATGGTTTTTTACCAGGGTGACGGCTTGTTCGTAAGCCGTCTGAATCAAGGCCGAATCCGCCGCCGTACTGAGTTTTTTGACGGCATCCGGCGATTTGGGATGGTAATCGAACAGGCCGGACCAGTATTTGGCTTTCAGGATTTTCTTAACCGATTCGGCCAAACGTTGTTCGGAGATGATGCCTTTGCGGTAAGCTTCTTTGAAGTAATGAAAGCTTTTATCGGGGTCGGCGGAAAACAGAATCATGTCGTTGCCGGCCAGAAAAGCACGCAGGTCGGCTTCTTCGGGCGAGGTGAATTCCGATACGCCTTTCATCACCATGGCATCGGTGAGGATAAGGCCGCGGAAACCCAGGCGTTTTTTGAGTATGCCGTCCACGATGCGGGGCGATAGGGTGGAAGGTACACCCGTATAGTCCAAGGCCGGTACGCGCAGGTGAGCCACCATAACGCCGGTCAGGAAACGGGGAATCAGGTATTTGTAAGGATAGAGTTCCGTACTGTCGATTCTTTCGGCCGAAAAACTTACCGTAGGCAAGGTCTTATGCGAGTCCTGCGAAGTGTCGCCGTGGCCGGGGAAATGTTTGGCCGTGGTCAGGATATTGACGGATTGGAGGCCGCTCATCATGGCAAATCCTTTGCGGGCCACATTGTGTTTGTCCTCGCCGAACGAACGGTTGCCGATAATGGGATTGAGCGGATTGGTGTTGATGTCCACGTCCGGGGCGTAATTCATGGCATACCCCAAGGCGGCCATTTGTTCGCCTATGCGCCTGCCTATGCGGTACACCAGCGAATCGTTGCGTAAAGCACCCAGGGTCATGTTCCAGGGAAAAGCCGCCACGGAATCCAGCCGCATGGACAATCCCCATTCGGCATCGATGGCCGTGATGACGGGAATGGAACTATGTGCCTGAATATAGTTGTTCATGCGCAAGTGGTCGGTGGGATGACCTTTCAGGTATCCCATGCCTCCCATATGCAAATCCCGGATATAATGATCGACGATTTTTAGATTGTCGGGCGTGAATTCAGAAGGAATCCGCATCATAAACAATTGTCCGATTTTTTCGTCCAAACTCATTTGCCGGTAAAGGCTGTCCACCCGCTGTTCCAACTGTTCTCCTGCGTAAAAAGGATCGGGTTGCTGGGCATGGACGTTAATAGATGGAAGCAAAATTAAAAAGCTTACAACGAGGATTCTTCGAAAATTCATACTTGCAAAATTTTTCCGGGAAACGATATTACGATATTTTTATCAAAAGGTCAATGCCGGCGGCAGCTATTTGACGGCTATCATGGAAATTTCCACTTGCACGTCCTTGGGCAGACGGGCCACTTGTACCGTTTCGCGGGCCGGTGGGTCCATACCTTCAAAAAACTTGCCGTATATTTCGTTTACCCGGGGAAAATCGTTCATATCGGCCAGAAATATGGAGGTTTTGACCACATGGCTGAAATCCATTCCCGCTTCACGGAGGATATTTTCCAAATGTTGCATCACCAGGGACGTGGCTTTTTCGATGTCGTTCGTAACCAGTTGTCCGGTAGCCGGATCCAATGGAATTTGTCCCGAAACAAATAATATGTTTCCGGCCAAAACGGCTTGGCTGTAAGGACCGATGGGTGCGGGAGCCGAAGAACTTTGGATGATTTTTTTCATAATGGTCGATTTTAGTACTTTTGCATAAATTATTTAATGTGTGTTTTAATTCGCGTAAATATAAGGAATTAACCCTAAAAGAACGAGTTGCTTTTTTTGCGGGAGTGATTTCCATAATCTTGGTTACCGGAACCTTGTTGTATGTTTATTTTCTCACCGGCACCATTCAAGTGGAGAAAAAATATAAATTAAATTTTCCTTTGGGACTTACTTATGAATCGGTGGCCAATTTCTACAAACTAAGCCAATGGGCACCCGATGTTATCCCTCCTGACACCCTCGATAGTTTGACCTTGTCCAATGGCCAGGAATTCCTGTTTCATACCCGTGATGGTGAGCCTTTTAAAATGAAACGTAAATATTGGAAAAAATATCGCGGTGTAACCTATCAAATCGATATGGATAATATATCTTATATCTTAGAATATCAAACCCAATATATTGACGATACCATCACCGATTTTAATGTTTGTATCTACGCACCCCTTACCAAAAAACAGGCTTTTTATTATAACAAAACCAAAGACACAATCATAGCCAGAATGGATAGAATGGTGGATACACTGAGTTACTATCTGGCGCATCAGGATAAATTTTACAGTTATCGTATTTTATCCGATACCGAATTTGTGCGTAAACCCTATCTCTTTATGAAGCGAAAGGTAAAGGCAAAGGATTTCCTAAGAGATTTTACCGAAAAATTCCCGGAAATATTGATCTATGGCGTACAAACCCGTTTGTTGCAACACGGGCAAAAAAGCGTATCTATTATTTCGCATTGCGAAAAGGATTATTTCAAATATGCCGTGGGTTTTCCGTTGAAATCGACCGAGGTACATTACGATAAGAAAAAATATGTAATGGATAGCTTGCCTCCCGGAGCTTATAAGCCGGTTTTGATAAAAGGCGATTACAATTATTCTCCCATTGTTTTCTACAAAGCATGGAAAGAACTCGCTCATCAGGGTTATGTTTATGACACGACACGTCCGCCGGTTTACGAATACCTGAAAGGCCACTCCACCTTCCCCGACAATCCCGAAAAATGGGAAACCAAATTGTATTATCCCGTCCAAAAATCCGAAGAATGACCAAGCTGATTTGGATATTTTTGGGTGGAGGTACGGGCAGTTTGGCACGCTACTGGTTGGGTGTGTGGCTCAACCGTTCCGAATTCCTTATGCCGTACGGCACGTTTACGGCCAATGTGTTGGGAAGTTTTCTTATCGGTCTGTCGGCGGGCTGGATGATGTCGCGCAATTGGATTCACACGCCTTTGGCCTATTTCCTGCTCATCGGATTCCTGGGCGGGTTTACCACCTTTTCCACCTTTACCTTCGAGAGCCTGGCCTTTATCCGGCAAAACAACTGGGAATTGTTTTTCGCCTACTTTTTCTCCACCCTCATCCTGGGTATGTTTGCCGTGGCTTTCGGTTTTTATATAAGCAAATTATTGGCCTGATTAATAAGGAGCAAGGGAAAAGGAGAAAGGTGAAAGTGCGTTTTTTTTTTGACGGATGACCGGTGACCGATGACCGGTGACCGGTGCGTCATTGCGAGGCTCCGCTGCTTAGGAATAAGCGAAGGAAGGAGGAGCCGCGGCAATCTCCTGCTGTGGAACACGGGACACGGGACACGGAAAACGGTAAACGTGATTACAGTAGGTCAAAGGAGAAAGGGAAAAGTTTCGGTAAATGGTAAATGTAGAACGGCAAACGTGGCGGCGAAGCAGCTAATCGATTTTACGATTCAACGATTTAACGGTTGCACGGTTTAACAAATCTATTCAACTTTTCAACAGAATTTATCCGATTCAACGATTGCACGATTCAACGGTTTAATAGAAATCATCGGTTTAACGATTCAACGATTTAACGGTTTAACAAAAACCCAACTCCCAACTCCCCCATTTTCCTATTCCGTCGGAAATCAGTATCTTTGTATTATATAATATAATGTATAGAAAAATTTCAGCTTATGAGTGATTTGGAGAAGAACAAACCGGAGGAACAACAAAATCCGGAAGCACAAAACAAGCAAAATCAACAACCCGAACAACAATATTCGGCCGATAGCATTCAGGCGCTCGAAGGTATCGAACATGTACGTATGCGGCCGTCCATGTACATCGGTGATGTGGGCACCCGCGGCCTGCACCACCTGGTCTATGAAGTGGTGGACAACTCCATCGACGAAGCCTTGGCCGGTTACTGCGACAAAATCGACGTGGTGATTCACGAGGATAATTCCGTTTCGGTGGAAGACAACGGTCGCGGTATTCCCGTGGATATCCACAAGAAGGAGGGCGTGTCGGCCTTGGAAGTGGTGATGACCAAAATCGGTGCCGGCGGCAAGTTCGACAAGGGCAGTTACAAGGTATCCGGCGGACTGCACGGTGTGGGTGTGTCGGTGGTGAACGCGTTGTCGGACCACCTCCTGGCCAAAGTGTATCGCGAAGGCAAAATCTGGCAACAGGAATACAGCCGCGGTAAGCCGCTCTATCCCGTAAAGGTGGTGGGCGAAACGGATAAAACCGGTACCTACGTCAAATTCCATCCCGATATCGAGATTTTCAAACAAGGCATCGAATACGATTTCGACACCCTGGCCACCCGCTTGCGCGAATTGGCTTTCCTCAACAAAGGTATCCGCATCACCCTCACCGACTTGCGTGAGAAAGACGAGGAAGGCAACCCGCGCCGGGAAGAATTTTTCAGCAAGGAAGGCCTCAAAGAATTCGTCCGCTTCCTGGACGCTCACCGCGAACCCATCATCTCGCAGGTAATCCACATGGAAGGCGAAAAAAACGGCATCCCCGTGGAAGTGGCCATGATCTACAACAATTCTTTCGCCGAAAACATCCATTCCTACGTCAACAATATCAACACCCACGAAGGCGGAACCCATCTCACGGGTTTCCGGCGCGGACTCACCACCACCCTGAAAAAATATGCCGAAAAAACCGGCTTGTTGAATAAACTGAAATTCGATATTTCCAGCGACGACTTCCGCGAAGGGCTTACGGCCGTGGTGTCGGTCAAGGTGGCCGAACCTCAATTCGAAGGCCAAACCAAAACCAAATTGGGCAACCGCGAAGTCATGGCGCCGGTGAGCCAAGCCGTATCCGAAATGTTGGAAAACTTCCTGGAAGAAAATCCCAAGGATGCCAAGCGCATCGTGGACAAAGTGGTACTGGCCGCACAAGCACGCCACGCCGCTCGCAAAGCGCGCGAAATGGTTCAACGCAAAACCGTCATGGGCGGTGCCGGACTGCCGGGTAAACTCTCCGACTGCTCCGAAACCGATCCCGAACGTTGCGAAATATTCCTCGTGGAGGGTGACTCGGCCGGCGGAACCGCCAAGCAAGGCCGCGATCGCAACTTCCAGGCCATCCTTCCCCTGCGCGGTAAAATCCTCAACGTGGAAAAAGCCTTGCAACACCGCGTGTTCGAAAACGAGGAAATCCGCAACATCTTTACCGCATTGGGCGTAAGCGTCGGCACCGAAGAGGACAGCAAAGCCTTGAACCTGGACAAACTGCGCTACAACAAAGTCATCATCATGACCGACGCCGACGTGGACGGTAGCCACATTTCCACCCTGATCCTCACCTTCTTCTTCCGCTATATGCGCGAACTCATCGAAGGCGGACACGTATATCTGGCACAACCGCCGCTCTACCTGGTCAAGAAAGGCCAGAAAAAAGCCTACGCCTGGAACGACGAACAACGCGATAAACTCCTGGCCGAATTCGGTCAAGGCGCTCACGTGCAACGCTACAAAGGTCTCGGTGAGATGAACGCCGAACAATTGTGGGAAACCACCATGAACCCCGAAACCCGCGTGCTCAAACAAGTTACCATCGACAATGCCGCCGAAGCCGATCGCATCTTTTCCATGCTCATGGGCGACGAAGTGCCGCCACGCCGTGAGTTTATAGAGAAAAACGCCATCTACGCCAACATCGATATCTAAAACGTTATCGCTATGAAAACCACTTGGACCTTTGTGCTCATGCTCTGGGCGGCGGCGAACCTTTCGGCGCAGGATTTTTTCGAAGCCTACAAGGCCGATGCCAACAAATACCTGCTCAACTATTCCCGGCCGCTTTTCGAGGCCATGCTGTTCAACTCCTCCGACGGCTGGGTGCATCGCGCCAAGGCCTTAAAACCCTTTCGTTTTGCCTTGGACGTGAATACGGACTATGCTTTCGTGCCGGAACGCTACCAAACCTTCACCTTCGATCCCGCCGCCTATCAAACCCTCAGCCTGGTGGACGAAAACGGCCAATCCGTTTCCGGTTCCGTGCAGATGCCGACGGTTTTCGGTCCCGATACCGACTACAAAATTCATATCAAAGCCGAAGGCCAGGGAGGCACCTACAACGAAGCCAACTTCCAAGCACCGCCGGGTTTCGGCGACGAATTCAGCCGGACGCTTTCATTTCTGCCGGTGGGCATGCCGGGCGTTTCCCTGCAACTCAGGGCGGGCCTTCCGCTCAACACGGAAATCATGGTGCGCTATTTTCCCGAAACCGAGTACCAAGGTTTCAAAGCCAATGTGCTGGGATTGGGTGTCAAACACGATATCGGCCAATACCTGAAACTCAAAAAAATGCTACGCCTTTCGGCTTTTGCCGTTTACTCGGGCAGCAGCATGTCCTATGCTTCCGACACCATTAATTTTTCCGGCCATTTCTCCATGAATATCCTCACCTTCGGACCGGTGGTTTCCATGGAATACAAGGTGGCTTCGCTCTACGCCGGTGCGGCTTATGTACGCGCCTGGAACCGCTTCCAAATCCTCGGCACACAAACCTACACCTACGATGTAACCGACGGCTCGGGACACGTGGTGGCGCAATTGTCCGAAACCGTAAAGGACCCGGTGGACCTGCGTTTTACCGTGAACGAATACCGCGCCTTTGCCGGCGTTCAGTTTAATTTATGGATTTTGCGTATCTTTGTGCAATATAATTTACAAAAATACCCCGGCCTCCATGCCGGCTTGTCCATTAAAGTTTAAATTGTTTAAATCGAGAATTATGAAAAAAGTATTAGCATTTGCCGGTCTTATCGTATTCCTGACGGCCGTTTCTTGCGGAAGTTACGAAGATTGCCGTTCGCAAGCCAAACCCGCTCCCGCCAAGACCGTAAAAGTACAAAACCAAGACCTGGCCTGACAAAGCCTTTGACCTCCTACGAGGAAATCCGCTTGCTTCCTACGAGGCGGGCGGTTTTTTTATGGAATTGTTTTTTATAGAATTAGGCGCTTAAATAATACGCAGAAAAAAACATCATGTGAGCAAGGTAAATGGGTAAAGAAGAGCAACCCTAAATCCGCCATAAGGCGGATAAGCGCGTTGGCCTGGCAAAAATGCGGGCCGGCCGTTTGGCGGGAAAGGGCGGGCGGAAGCGTTTAATACTAAATGATATGCATCCTTTTGATAGGAGAAAATGTTAGAATTTTTTGCTTAATCAAGGAGGAAAGCGCAAGTAATAGCCACTG
>JAADEB010000067.1 GCA_013153655.1 Chlorobiota bacterium | reverse complement strand
TTTCATAATGATTAAATTTTTAGGGGTTAATTAGGTTATTTGCTCGTAGGAAACAGCCTCGAAAACGGTCAACTTATTTCAGGCATGTACAGGTGCGGCGAAGCCGCTTATTCGGTTTAACGATTTAACGATTTAACAAAAACCAAATCCTAATGCCCAAATCCTAAATCCTAAATCCCTAAACCAGTTAAAATTAAGGTTAAAGTTAAAGTTTTTTTTCCATTCAACGATTTAACGGAAATCCCCCAGGTTTACACGGAATCCGGTTCCACAATTTTGTAGATTTTGTCCGAAGGCCGGATTTTTTCGGGGAATTTTACGGACAGGACATCTCCTTTGGCGGCGCGGGTACCCGGCCGGTCGTTTACATAGAATTCATCCAGGGTGATTTCCCTTACGCCCAGCGAAGGACCGATGATCATCACCCGGTCGCCTTTTTGAAGTTCGAAGGCTTCGATAAGGAATTCACCCACGCCGGCTTTGGCATAATATTTTTGTCCGCGTCCCACATAGATTTTTTTTCGGACGGCTTGGTTTCCGGGATTGGCCCATTCACCCAAGCGGCGTCCCAGGTAGTAACCGTCCCAAAAACCGCGGTTGTACACGGTGGCCAACCGTTTTACCCATTCCTCCGCCTTTTGTTTGTTGTAGGTGCCGTTGGCCACGGCTTCGGCCGCTTCGCGATACACGCGGGTGGTAACGGCCACATAATCCGCCGAGCGTGCCCGTCCTTCTATTTTCAGGATGTCCACTCCCGCCGCACCGATTTCGTCCAGGAAGTTTACGGTCATCAAGTCTTTGGGCGACATGATATATTCGTTGTCGATTTCCAATTCCATTCCCGTTTCCTTGTCGATCACCAGGTAAGGATGCCGGCAGTTTTGTTTGCAGGCTCCCCTGTTGGCCGAGGAATGATAGGTGTGCAGGCTTAGGTAACATTTTCCGGATATGGCCATACAGAGTGCACCGTGGGCGAAAATTTCGATTTTGACGGTTTTGCCCGACGGGCCGGTAATGTTTTGGCGGCGAATTTGTTCGGTAATGTGGGCCACTTGTCTCAGACTGAGCTCGCGGCTCAACACCGCCGTTTCGGCATAGCCGGCGTAAAATTTAAGCGATTCGGTATTGCTGATATTCAATTGTGTGGAAAGATGAATGGGAATACCCGCTTCACGGGCCATAAAAATGGCGGCTTGGTCCGACACGATCACCGCATCCATTCCTTCGTCTTTGGCGCGCCGGATGAGCCGGCGGGCTACGGGTAAATCGTGGTCGTAGAGTACGGTGTTGAGGGTCAGGTAGGCTTTGACGCCTGCCCGGGCCGTACGCCGCCGGATTTCGGCCAGGTCGTCCGTCCGGAAATTCCGGCTCGACCGTGCACGCATATTCAATTGTTCCACACCGAAATAAACCGAA
Organism: Chlorobiota bacterium; assembly: GCA_013153655.1. Taxonomy (GTDB): domain Bacteria; phylum Bacteroidota; class Bacteroidia; order Flavobacteriales; family Flavobacteriaceae; genus JAADED01. Next base: position 4,985 of record JAADEB010000067.1, on the reverse strand, counting down.
TCGGCACCGTTGTCGATGGCGGCTTGAAGGCTTTCGAAATCGCCCGCTGGCGCCATAATTTCCATTCTTTTGTTCATAGGTGGATTTTATGCATGCAAAGATAGTCAGGAATGGGGAAACCGGCTTTCCGCCGGTAAGGAAACAGGATGATTTTTGTCCGGCGGGTTAGAAAAAATATACCCTGTGGCCTTCGCCTCCACCGAAGCGGGGATTAACAATGGTATTGTAAATGGAACCGAACGAATAGCTCAATCCTGCGCTTACAAAAAAGCTGTAACTGGACATCAACTCCTTCTGTCGCAAGAGGGTTTCTTCCAAAGTGGCACCTCCGGCGGCGATGTTGATTTTGTCATGAATGATGCTGTAATTACCCGATACGTTGAAATTCAATCCTTTGGCCAGCCGCAGTTGTATGCCCGAATAGAAATCGAAGGAATGAAGTTCCGGACGGCCCAAATATTGGCTGTACGAAACCCCGCCGTTCAAACTGCCCCATTTCCGGATGATGTTCATACCCAAGTCCAAATTGCCTTCCACAACGGTTTCCTTATTCTTGCCGAAAATGGTTTTTTCGAAATAAACATAGCGTTCCGGTCCCAATTTCATGCTTAGGGTGAGCATGTGTTTGGACGATTGCGAATAGGGAAAAAAATTGTATTCCACGCCCGCCTTGGCATAACCCGAAAAACGGTAATTGCTGTAAAGCGAACGCGACATACCGCCGAAAAAGCCGTAGGACCAATGATCGTTGATGCTCAATACTTCGGAGGAATGCAGCGCAACCCGTTCCTGCGTGGCACGGATGGTTTGAGTGCCGTAGGTATATTTCCGGTTTCCTTTGGAATAATACATGGAGAGCCGGAATTTATGATCTTCCTTTACCTGGCGTGCGCTGAAACTGGTGTGGTAGTTGAAGGACGAATAATTGCTGTCGCCATTGCCGAATCCCGATACGCCCAAGCGAAAAACCCAATGGTTCCATTTATCGCGTGTTTCGACGGCTTCGCGAGGCCGGTTCAATCGAACATCGAACAAATCGTCCATGCCGGCTTCCGTCCAATAGCGGGTAAGTACGAGCTTGATATATTTGAACAATTTCTCACGTATTTCTTCCTCTTGCATATCGGGATGGGTGTTGAAAGAAATTTGTTGTTTAATATCCCGGAATTTTCCCTGACCTTCCGTTTCGATATAATAAGTTTGGCCGCCGCTGCCGTTGGTTTGGCTGTTGATCATGATATAAACATCGGCCACATGGCGGTCGCGTACAAATTCCACACCTTGCAGATTTTGTTTCAAAAAGGTGCTGTAACATGAAGTTTGGCAATCCAAAAAGATTTTGAGCTTGGATTCTTGTCCCCGGCCAAGGGAAAAAAACATGATGGCCATAAGAACCGGGAAAAGTTTTTTCATAATGATATTTTTTAAAGCAACGTAAATTACAAAAAAAAATTTTCAAGTTTAACATTTTATAGCGTTAATTCCAATATTATTGAATTTAAAACAATTATACTTGAATTTAAATCAATTTTAGTGGATAGTGACATAACTTATCGGATAAATAGAAGATCTTTATTACAATTTAGAATAAATAATGTCTGTCGATGGTTTGTATTTTCGCCGGATTCAACCGGGGAAAGTTTTGTTTGCCGTTTATTTGTTAAGCTTAATGCAAAGTAATTTCGAGCATGACTTTTTTGCGGATTTATGAATGGAGTACATCGAAAATATAAAACATGGAAAATGAGATTCAAGGGGAACTTTTTTGGAACGAAAACTTGAAAAAAAACTGTATATTTGTCCTTGGATTTAGTTCCGATCACGGATTAAAAGGGAACCGGGTGCAAATCCCGGGCTGTCCCCGCAACTGTGAGTCCGCAACGCTGCCGGCATAATGCCACTGTCCGCCAAAGGCGGGCGGGAAGGCGCCGGAAGTAGGCGGCGAGCCAGGAGACCTGCTAAATCCGCTAACCCACAAAAAACGAACCTTCGGAGGAAAGGTTCCGGGCATATGAAAAATTTGTTGGCATACATATCGTTTTTTTTGATTCCCGGCGCTTTTTGGGCACAAACCGATAGCCTCCGCCTTCATACCCTACAAACCGTATTTCTGGATGTGGAACCCCTGCGCAAGGCGCTCGACGATTCGGTGTACGTTTTTACCGATTCGTCCGTGCATGCCGGTGCGCAAACCTTGCGCGACCAAATATTCCTGTCCACCTCCTTGCAAATCCGTGAATACGGCAACGGCATGACCGCCGGTATCAGCATGCGCGGTGCCTCGCCGTCGCACACCCAAGTGGTGTGGAACGGCATTCCGCTCAATTCGCCTCTCAACGGCCAAACTGATCTCAATACGTTGAGCATCCTCCTGGCCGACCGCCTGCAAGTGTATCGCGGCGGTATGTCCATGCTCTACGGAAGCGGCGCCATGGCCGGAGCCGTGGTGTTGGAAAACCGCATGTGGGCACCCGCACCTCCCCTGCTGGTGCGTTTGGGTTACGGCGCTTTCGGCAAAAGACATGTGGCGGCCAAGTTTCGCCATCGCCAAGGCCGGTGGGCCGGTTATGCCGGCGGCGATTTTCTCAATGATGCCAACCGGTTTCGCATTCCCGAAAAAAATTATGTCAACCGACATGCGCGGCGCCTTCAATATCATTACAATGCCGGACTGGGCTACCGTTCGGACCGGACCGAATGGCGACTGGAAATGTTTCGCTCCCGCTCCGACCGTCTCCTGCCGGGCACATTGACCACATCCTCCGCCGCACGCCTGCTTCAAGGCCAAAACCGCTACGTTTTTACCGCCGAAAGCAATCCGGGCACCGCTTGGCAGTGGACGGCACGCTTGGCACATACGGACGAATCCTATACCTATTTCCACACAGGGACGGACGTTCCCTCCGGTCGCGGAAAGGCGGTCACCCGTATGGCCATAGGCGAAGTCAATTATGCGCTGCAAGAAAACCGGCATTGGTTTGCCAAAGCCGATTTGCGCCGGATTGATGCCGAAAGCATGGCTTTCGGTCCGCATGTGCGTACCACTTTGCGGTTGTTGGCCGGCGCCGGAGGCAGGAAAGGGCCTTGGCAATGGGAAACCGCCGCGGGTGCTTTGTGGTATCGCCGCGGTCATTCGCCGCTGACGGGTTTTGTCTACGGCGCCTACCGGCCGGACAAACGTAGCCGCCTGTCTCTGAATCTGGGTTCCAATTACCGGTTACCCTCCTTCAACGATCTGTATTGGCAGCCGGGCGGAAATCCTTCCTTACTTCCCGAGCGCAATTACGAGGCCGAAGCCGCCTACCGGCGTGGAGGAAAACATGCTTATGTACGGGCGGCCTTTTTCTACCGTATCAACCGCAATCTGATTCGTTGGAAACCCGCCGAAGACGGCCTGTGGCACCCGGTCAACATCCTTTCCACTTCGGGTTACGGCGCCGAATGGGACGGAAAATACCGCTTGGCCGCCGGCCGGAGCAATTGGTGTTTTAGCGGTCATTATGTTTGGCAGCGTATCCGGAACGATCACACGGGCAAACGCCTGTCCTACACACCGGAATTCCTGTGGAACCTCTCGGCCGAATGGTCCCGCCGCTTCGTGGCCGTGGGCCTGAGCCACCGCTTCCAAAGCTTTTTCTACACCGACGACCTCAATCGTTCCTATCTGCACGGACACCGTCTGTGGAACGCATACGCGCGAATCGGTTACGGCGGATGGCAACTGACCGCCGGTGTGGATAATATCTTCAACCGCTACTACGAACTGATGCCGGGAAGGCCTATGCCGGGACGCTATTTTTATTCGAGTCTTCAATATATATGGAAATAATATCAAATAATTAATATTAAATTTACGCATTATGAACAAAAAACTGCTACAAAAAATCGGAACGGGTATGCTGGCCGCCGTGTTGCTGGCCGGCTCATGTAAGGAACCCGAACCCATACCGCCTAAGGGTGCGTATGACGGAGGTTATTTCGTGCTCAACGAAGGACAATTTATGCGCGACAACGCTTCGCTCAGCTTCGTAAAAGAAGATTTCAGCGAACGCGAAGACAGCGTTTTCTACAAAAATAACGACCAACAACCCTTGGGCGATGTGGCGCAATCCATGATGGCCAATGGCGATAAATTGTATATCCTGGTCAACAACAGCAACAAAATCATTGTGGCCGACCGCTGGAATATGAAGCGCGAAGCCGAAATGGTTTCCCACATCAGGAGTCCGCGTTATATGGTCAAAGTTTCGGACCGCTATGCCTTGGTGAGCAACTGGGGCGAAGTGTTCGATGCCAACTGGGCCGATGTGGAAGACGATTACGTGGCCTGGGTGGATATGGAAAACGACGTGGTCACCGATACGCTCCATACGGATTTGGGTCCCAACCAAATGGTGTTCGTGGGCGGCAACGTGTATGTATCCATTAGCGGCGTTGGGATGTCGCGCAACAAGGTAAGCGTCATCGACCCGGCCGCCAAGCGCCATATTACGGACATCCAAGTGGGCGACCGTCCCGCCGACATCGTCAAGGATAACAACGACAAAGTATGGGTCATCTGCTCCGGAAACGAGGCCTGGACGGGCAACGAAACCGCCGGCCACCTCGTACGTATCGATCCCGCTACCAACAGCGTTGCCTTGGATTTGAACTTCCAAACCACCGAACATCCGCGCTTTATGGTCTATGATTCCGAAGGCGACCGTTTGTTCTACATCGTAAATAATCAACTGTACGAGATGCCGGTTTCGGCTACGGCTTTGCCTGCGCAAGCCTTTATCGACCTTTCGGGTGACGTAACGGTACCTTACGGTCTCTACTATCACGACGGTTATCTTTTCGTAACCGACGCCAAGGACTTTGCTTCGCCGGGAACGGTGACCGTTTACGATGCCGGCACCGGCCAAAAGGTGGGCAGTTTCGACGCCGGATTCTTGCCGAACAACGTCTTGTTCAACAAAGCGGAATAATCTTTCCGGATATTA
>JAADEB010000017.1 GCA_013153655.1 Chlorobiota bacterium | reverse complement strand
TTGGGTTTTAATTTTTCATTATTCATTGTTCATTGAAAAAATTCCTTCACTCTTTCACTAAAAAAACCATTCACTAAATCACTATCTCACTAATCCACTCAAAAAATCTATTCAACAGAAATTATCGGTTTAACGATTGCACGGTTTAACGGTTTAACAAAAATTCCCCATCTATTCAACTTTTCAACTCTTCAACTGTTCAACAGAAATTCCCGATTCAACGATTGCACGATTTAACGATTTAACGGTTTAACGATCCCACGGTTTTCCAATTTCCTCGTATATTTGCCGCACATAACATGAAGGGGTGCTCGCACGACGGGCTGAGATTATACCCTTTGAACCTGGGCGGGTAATGCCGCCAAGGGATCAAAGCTCCGCAACGACGGCCTCCCTTCGCAAAATTCAAAAAAATGCGAAGATTTTTTTTACTTCTCCTTTTCCTAAGCCTTTATTGGACGGCGACGGGACAACAACAAAGGGTCCTGCTGCAAGGCAGAGTGTATTGCCGGAACAAACCCGTATCCGGCGTTAAGGTGGAAACGGACAAAACCGGGCAAACCGCCGAAACCGGCAGCAACGGTATGTTCCGCATGCAACTCCCTCCGGGAAATTACCGTCTGAATTTTTACGCGGATGAATGTTTCGAACAAATCAAAATCGAATTAAAAAAAGATACCACCATCACCGTACGGATGCGGCCTTATGTAACGGAAAAGCTCCGTAGCGTGGTGATCGATGCCGGATTGGCCGACAAAAACACACCCGTGGCTATCACGGAAATCGGCCGGCGTCAACTGGAAGAAAAAGATAACGCCAAGGACATTCCCTACTTGCTGGACGACATTCCGTCGGCCGTAAGTTTTTCGGATGCGGGCAACGGCGTGGGTTATACCGGCATACGCATCCGCGGTATCAGTCCGCAACAAATCAACGTGAGTATCAACGGCATTCCGCTCAACGATCCCGAAAGCCAATCCGTGTATTGGGTGGACATACCCGACATGACCGCCTCGGCGCGCGGCATACAGGTACAACGCGGCGTGGGCATTTCCCAATTCGGAACCGGAGCCTTCGGTGCCAATATCAACCTGACCACCCTCCTACCCTCCCGGCATCCGGGCGCCATGCTCCATGCATCGCTGGGCTCCTTCAATACGCGTAAAATATCGGGACAAGTGAATTCGGGCAAGCTCCGTAACGGTTTTTCCTTCAATGCGCGCGCTTCCATGCTCCATTCGGACGGCTACATCGACCGCGCCTTCTCCGACATGAAATCCTACTACCTGGCCGCCGGCTACGAAAACGGTCCGCACAGTCTTACCTTTATCCATTTCGGCGGACACGAACGCACCTATCAGGCTTGGTACGGCGTGGATTGGGAAACATTCCGGACGAATCCCACTTTCAACTATGCCGGAGCCATTTATGATGCCAACTGGAATATCACCGGCTACTACGACGACCAAGTGGACGACTACACCCAACAGCACTATCAATTGCATTACCGCCTGGACTTGGCCGACCGCCTCGACCTGCGCGCGGCCTTGCACTACACCAAGGGATTCGGCTACTACGAACAATACAAACAGGATCAAAAATTCGCCAAATACGGCATGGAACCCTTGGTTTTCGGCTCCGATACGGTAAACCGTACGGATTTGGTACGCCGCAAATGGCTCGACAACGATTTCTACGGCGCCGTTCTCACCGCCACCATTCCTTCGGCTTCGGAACGCGGCGAATGGATCCTGGGCCTGGCCGCCAACCGCTACGACGGCCGCCATTTCGGGCGTGTAATCTGGGCACGCTTCGCCGACCATACCGAAAAAGGCCACACCTATTATTTCAACGAAGGCATCAAAACGGAATACAACGGATTTGTTCGTAACCGTTACGAAGCCGGCGAACACCTGAGCTTGTTTTCCGACATCCAGGTGCGCCACGTGGACTATACGGCCGGTTACGACCCTGCACGCACATACGACGAGGATGAAGCCTTCGAAATCTCCGACCACCTGACCTTTGTGAATCCCAAAGCGGGTTTGACCTACGATTTCCTTGACGGAAAACGCCTTTTTGCCTCCTTCGGCATCGCTCATCGCGAACCCAACCGTACCGATTACAAGGAAAATGCCGTCAAACCCAAACCCGAGCGCCTCTACGACCTGGAAACGGGGTTCGCCTGGGAAAAAGCCGGCAAATGGCAACTCGAATTGAATTATTATTATATGTATTATAAAGACCAATTGGTCTATACCGGCAAACTCAACAGCACGGGTTATCCCATACGCGAAAACGTGGGACGCAGCTATCGTACCGGCTTGGAGGCCTCCTTCCTCTACCGCCTTCCGAATTGGCATTTCATGAGCAGTCTTAACCTGAGCGACAACCGCAACTTGGGCTACCGGGCTTGGGAAAACGGAACGCTGAAAGATTACGGCAAAACCCGTATTTCCTACTCGCCTTCCGTGGTGGGCCACCTGCGGGCGGAATATTTTCCGCTTAAAAACCTGAGCCTTTGGGCATCGTTCAAGTATGTGGGGGAACAATATTTGGACAACCGCAACATTCCCGAATCGGTATTACCGGCCTATCATTACACGGATGCCGGCCTAAGATGGCAGATCAAAAACAAATGGGGCATGAAACGAATTTTGGCCGGGTTAAATATTTTTAATATCTTTGACCGCAGATTTGCCGCCAACGGCTACATGTGGGGTGATACCGCATATGTATTTCCGCAAGCAGAACGGCATTTCTCGTTGAATTGGCAAATAACATTTTAAAAAATCCGTTTAGCTATAACGGATGGCAAGTGGTTTTCATAGCTAAGGGCGGGGATCGAAAGATCCCCGTTTCTTTTTGGAATTTTTTTTAGGTATTCGGATTTGGGATTTGGGATTTTGTTAAATCGTTAAATCGTTAAATCGTTGAACCGTTAAATCGGTTTTGTTATTCCGAACGCGAGTTTTGGCATTCTGACCGCAGTGCCGTATCCACCTCAGGCGGGAGGAATCTCTTTAATACGGATTTGAGATTTGGGTTTTTACTCTTTTTATTATCATCGTTCATTGTTCATTGAATAAACCGTGTTCCAAAGAAGGAGATTGCTTCACTTCACTTCGTTTCGTTCGCAATGACCGCACCGGTCACCCGTCATCGGTCATCCGTCATTATACCGGTTTAACGGTTTAACGATTGCACGGTTTAACAAACTATAAACCAATCTTTTCAACTATTCAACTGTTCAACAGAAATTCCCGATTCAACGATTGCACAATTTAACGATTTAACGATTCAACGGTTTAACAGAAAAAACCCACGTTTCCCATTCTCCGTTTCCCATGTCCCGAAAAGGAGATCCTTCCCGCCTGAGGCGGATGTCATATTCCAAAAATTAAATCCGGCAACCAGATAAAGCGGCCACCGGATTTTTCAACGAAATTTCCAAGCTCTTAATAAGACGATCAAGGTTTATACACCACAAAATTGAAAGGCTTGTTGGCGGGATTGCCGGCTGTATCAAATGTTTTGACCGTAAAATAATTACTTTCATTTTTCACCGTAACAAAACCGATGGCATCAAAACGCAAATTGACCGATACCAAATATTGAGGCGAACCGGGTGAAATATCAAAAGTGATCCGGTAAACCCCCGTAGAAACACGCGAAACCTCGAAGCCGCCGGTATGTGCGCCGTTGGATGATAAAAAACCGGAAGAAGTGATACTACCGTAAATATAAGGTTTAAGATCGGCATCACCGCTATAAGTAGCCGTTAATTTACCGTTTTCTATCTTGACGTTTCCTTTAAAGTAACCGGCATAAACATCGGCTGAATCCTTGGTGGCTTCGGCATAAATGGCATAATGACGGCCACCGGAATTGGAATTAATCACTACATAGGTACCGTACTTCTCACCTTGTCCGCTTACATTGATATCGGTATAAACACCATACACGGGACCACTGCCTGAGCGACCGAAAATATTTTTAATGCCGTAATGAGCTCCTCCTCCGGTATTAAAATTCTGGTTGTATATACCTACATAATTACCGGAACCATAGCCGAAGAAGTCATTGAAAACACCGAAATGCCCCCCCCTGCTTACATTTCCCATTATATTTCTCACGCCGATTTGTGTACCTACCACATCATTGGATGTATTTATGAAATTAACCGTTCCGGTGTAAATACCGCTACCACTTCCGTTTAAATAATTATAAGTGCCGGTATGTTCGGCGGAAGTTGTATCCGCAACACTAATAAAGGTTCCGTATTTAGCACCATTTCCGTTATTATATATTTTAATTAAATGACCATAGTGCTCACCGCTTCCGTTACCCAACAACATGGTATAATATCCGAAATGCCGGCCTCCTCCGTTACCTCCCAAAATCATAACGGTACCATATGAATCGCTGTTATCTTCCACGCTCCTGTTAATTCTCAAAGCAGACTGGCCGGCTCCCAATGGCGCAAATATGGTTCCCAGGGCCATGCTTCCCTCATGATGTATGTCTTCCGTAAAACTCCGGGCCGGTTCATGGGTACCCAATACCCGGAAAACATCCGGTTTGTTGGTCAGGTCGTCGTAATTGCCGCTAAACACGTTGCCGGCTCTCTCGGCATATTTGGCATAAGGTACATAGCGGAAAGGCGTGGTTCCGAAATCCGTATAAGTATTACCGCCGTCGGTGCTGATTTCTGTTTTGAGGGCATAATCACCACTCCAATCCAAAGTGGAGAATTGACCGGTGACCATATTACCCTCTCCTATTACCATACGGGCAATCCCGTTTTCGTCGGTTTGCACATCATGGGTTTCGGCATAAACCGTATTTTGAGCGGAATCCAAAATCGAAATATGAACCCGCACCTGCTGTTCGCTCAAAATACCGGTGTTGTCGGACAACAAAATTTTGTAGTTGAATCCCCCGCTTTGCGACCAAAGCACGGCGGTAAACAAGGTGAACAAAAACATTAAAATAAATCTTTTCATGGCAAGTGATTTTTTGGGGTTAATCTTTTTGTACTTTGAAACTTACATATTCGCGTGTTTGGCGATTAAGGATGCTTACCAGATACATGCCGGGCTTCATACGGCGCCAGTCCAAGGATATGAAACCGGTTTCCATTACCGTATGAAACAGTTCACGGCCGGTCAGAGAATGTACGTATATCTCGTAGGTAGCCTTTTGCGGAAGACTTATACGGAGAAAATCTTTAACCGGATTGGGATATAACCGAACTCCCGCCAAGTAACCGTAATCTTCCACTCCCATAATGGCCGTTAAGTCCGGTCCGATAAAGCCTTCGGAAAGATGCATGGTTCCCGCATCCGCCTCCCGGTTGGCCGTTTCGCCTCCGGCATCAATCATGCTGAGGTTGCCGGATGTGCGGGTGGCTTCACCGATGGGCGATACGGAACTTTTGAGCAATTCCACCTGGGCAAACAGTCCCAAGGGAATGAGTGCTGTGAACAGGAATAGTGTTTTGGTGCTCATCATTGAAACAGGGTTTTACAAGATTCGCTTTAAAATTTTTTGTTTTTTTATGTGTAATAAATATAACTTTACAAGTTCATTTTTCCAAAGACATTTATCAGTTTTTTATATTAATTTTACTGTTATTTGTTAACATTTAATTATATTGATTCGTTTTTCGAGAGGATACGATTTTTCTCAAAGAATTATTGCTTATTCTCTTTCTCGACAATCATTCGAAAAAACAGTATGATTTACCGTAAAAGGTATTCTTATCGCTTTCTGACCATAAAAAAATCCGGCAGTCACGTGAAGCGACCACCGGATTTTTCGTCCAAAGTTCCGAAGAAGCAATTATATCACCGGGCTATAAAAAATTTAGGGTTGACGTTGATTTTCCAATTGCCTTAATCGTGCTTCCAAGGCCCGGATTTTTTCTTCTTGTCGACGAAGGATTTCCTGCTGTTCCTGCAAGGCTTTCACCAACACGGGCACAAACTCGGCATAGCGCAGGCCGTAGGCATCGTTGGCGTTTTTGGGTTTGTCCACGGCATGGAAATCGAAGCCTATTTGGTTGGCGGCTTGTTCCACTTCCTGTGCGATAAAGCCGATTTGCACTTCGGCGGCTTTGGCGGCTTCGGAGTGTTTGTCGCGCAAGCTGTCGGGAATTTGGTTCCACTTGGCCAAGGCATTCATATCCAACCGGTAGGTAACGGGACGCAATCTTTTTACCAAGGCCATGCCCGGCACGTTTTCGTTCACATCGGTCTTGAAACGTCCGTCCGACACATTGGTCCAGTTGGCATATCCGCCGATGCTGGTAACATCGATATTTCCTATACGTGCCTGGTAGGAAGCATGAACACGTGTTAGATAGCCGAGGGCAATGGAGTTATGAAAATCGGTTTCCAGGGGAAAGGCGCTGAATCCTACGGCAACATTATGATATCCGGAGATATTAT
>JAADEB010000106.1 GCA_013153655.1 Chlorobiota bacterium | reverse complement strand
GATATTTTAAAATAATGCAATACGTTATAAAAAAACGCGGATTCGAGTGGTAAATATGCTTAACTTTTTTAAATTATTGATTATGTTGTGTTTAGGAAATATTGTCTCTAATCTAAATCCTCCCATAGGTCGATACGACTCTTAATGAGATTATGTAAAAACGGTTTAACGATTCAACGGTTCCACGATTTAACGAGAATATTCAGTATTTTATCAAAGCGCCTAGTTCAATAAACTTTAAATCTTGTAGATGTCACCTTTACCGGAATGGTTCCATATTTAATAATATATGCTGCATATTTTACCTTACGGAGAATTCATCATGCAAGTTATGTTTACAACAAACCGATTGATAGTGGCATGGGATTAGGGTTTACATTTTTTGGAAAAGCGGAAACCGGCTTGCCCATTCCTTCACCTTGTTTCCTGTTTTTTCCAAGAAGGCATCATCGTCTGCATGCATGATCACATCGTCGATGAGGGCGGCTACGGTTTCCATATCGTCCTCGGTAAATCCGCGCGTGGTGAGTGCCGGGGTGCCGATTCGGATGCCGGAAGTCACGAAGGGTGATTTGTCGTCGAACGGCACCATGTTTTTGTTGACCGTAATATGAGCTTTGCCCAAGGCTTTTTCGGCATCGCGTCCGGTAATACCTTTATTGCGCAGGTCGATGAGCATCATGTGGTTGTCGGTTCCGCCGGAGATGAGGTGATAGCCGCGTTCGGTCATGGCGGCGGCCAGCCGTTTGGCGTTGCTTATGATGCGGCGGGCATATTCTTCGAAAGCGGGTTGCAGTGCTTCATGGAAAGCCACGGCTTTGGCGGCAATCACATGTTCCAAAGGACCGCCTTGCATGCCGGGAAAGACCGCGCTGTCGATTACCTGCGACATCATTTTAATCTTGCCCTTGGGCGTACGAATACCCATGGGATTTTCGAAATCCTCACCCAGCAGAATCATGCCGCCGCGCGGACCGCGGAGGGTTTTGTGGGTGGTGGTGGTGACCACATGGGCGTATTTCAAAGGCGAGCTGAGCAAGCCTTTGGCAATCAGACCAGCCGGATGGGAAATATCGGCCATGAGCAGGGCACCGGCCTTGTCGGCAATTTCGCGGAAGCGTTTGAAATCCATATCGCGCGAGTAGGACGAAGCGCCCGCCACGATGAGTTTGGGCTTTTCGCGCAAGGCGGTTTCTTCCAGCTTGTCGTAATCGATGCGGCCGGTTTCTTTTTCCACCGAATAGAAAGCGGTTTGATAGAGCTTACCGGAAAAATTCACCGGCGATCCATGCGTCAAATGGCCGCCGTGGGCCAAGTCGAAGCCCAGAATTTTGTCGCCGGGTTTCAGGAGGGCGAAATACACGGCGGCATTGGCTTGCGAACCGGAATGGGGTTGTACATTGGCATGAGCGGCTCCGAATAGTTCCTTGGCGCGGTCGATGGCGGTTTGTTCCACCTCGTCCACCACTTCACATCCGCCGTAATAACGCTTGCGGGGATAGCCTTCGGCATATTTGTTGGTCAGGACCGAGCCCATGGCTTCCAGCACTTGGTCGCTTACGTAATTTTCCGATGCGATTAGTTCCAGCCCATGCGTTTGACGTTCCGTTTCCCGCCGGATGAGATCGAATATTAGGTTATCTTTCATAGAAGAAATTATTGAGGTTTAACGGGTTTAAGCATACGTTTTTTTGAGGAAATCTTCCAAAGCATTTATCATTTCTTCGGGATTTTCCACATAACTCATATGGCCTCCTTGGATGGGATAGAAATGAATATGAGGATGTTGCGCCGCCATGGAGGCCAATCGGTTAAAATCGATCAAAGGGTCGTCGCGGCCCACTATCCAGCCTTTGACAATGTGGTCGTGGCGGAAGAAAATATCGCTGCGGTCCTTGCGGATTTTCATGCCGCGAAGGGCTCCGGTGATGCCTTCCACGGGCATCATGGCGGCCATTTCCACCAAATCGCGAATATCGGTATCGAATTTTTCCCGGTTGTAGGGGGCAAAAAATCCGCGAATGGCATGGGATAGGAATCCGAATTTGTCTTCTTGCACCGCCCGGATGGCTTGATCCCGCCCGGTGGCTTTGTCCGGGTCATCGGCTTGGGGTTTGGAATGGTAGAGCATCAATCCTTTGAGCATGTCGGGAAACATTTCCGCAAAAGCCAATGCCGTATAACCGCCCATACTGTGGCCGATGAGGCTAACTTGCTTAATTCCCAGAAATTCCAGAAGTAATCCCGCGGCCTCGGCCTGTTCCTCCATGGTGAGGAAACGGCCCGTCAGACCCGATTTTCCGTGTCCCAGCAGATCGGGAACCACAAAAAGAAAATCGTCGTAAAAAGCATCGATCACCGGATCCCACATCAATCCGTTTTCCGTAAAACCGTGGAGCAACAAAACGGCCGGTTTGGCCGGAGAACCGAAGGTTTCGTAAAATATTCGGGTGTTTTTGTAATCGAAATACATAATGATAAATTTTTTAAAGCAATATAATCAAGCTTCGCAAAACGGCCAAACGGGGTTGGTTGTGGAGCCGGGCAACTGTTTTTGCAGAATCTCATTTTTCGGGAAACGGGAAACGTGTTTTTTCTGTTGAATAGTTGAAAAGTTGAATAGATGGGACGGATGACGGATGACCGGTGACCGGTGCATTTTCGGGACACGGTAAACGGAAAACGGGAGATGTGGTATTTCTGTTAAATCGTGCAATCGTTAAATCGTTAAATCGAGAGGGGCTGATTAGCAAAGCTGAGCGAAGCGAAGCCCCGGAGGGACGGGGTGTAGGTGGCCGGTGTGATAACGCCGGGTTAATGAATACAACAAAGGACGAGGGTTTTGGCGGGATTTTTGGTAAAAATCGTGCCAAAACCCGTATTTTTCATGCCACACGAGCGGACTCATTCGGCAGCGAGATCCGGTACTTAGGGAAACGGGACACGGGGAACATGATTTGAAGAGGTAAAAGGGAAAAGGACCAAGGAGAAAGTATTTTTGGGAAACGTAAAACGGTATACGTAAAACGGTTTTAATTAATGAAGAAATGAGAGAATGAAAGAGTTAATGAATTTGTTACTAACCGTTTGCACGGTTTCACGATTTAACAAAAAAATCCCCAATCCCAAATCCTAAATCCTAAATCCTAAATCCTAAATCCTAAATCCCAAATCCCAAATCCCTAGTTGATATATGTCATTTTTTTTATAACTTTGATTAAAATTTAAAAATCCAAGCCCTATGAATACAAAAAAATACCCCAAAACCATGATCATCCTCCATTGGCTCACCGTGGCCTTGGTGATCATTGAAATCGTAATCGGAAAAAATTTGGAACATCTGGATTACACGCCTGAAAATTTCAACGCCTTCCGTGCGCATGCCTTTATCGGTATGTTTATTCTTTTGATAACGCTCTTCCGCATGAGTTACAAACGCCGTCATCTGAACGAAATTCCCCAAATCGACTATTATAGCGAGGGACACAAAAAATTGGTAAACGGTATTCACTTTCTAATGTATATTTTGTTGATAATAATTCCTTTGCTCGGCTTTTATATCATTTACAAAACAGGCGGTTTGGCCTATGATTTGGGTGGTCCTTTCCCCTCGGTGAAGCCGGACGAATCTTTGGTGGAAATCCACGAAACCCTGGTTTGGACACTGGTGGTGCTGATTTTGGCCCATGTGGGTGGCGTGATGATGTACACCATGAAAAAAGGCGAAAATTTGCTCAAACGCATGTGTATGTTGGCCTAAGGTCATGGGTATTTGTATACGGTAAATATCAAGGCCGTTCCGGATGGAGCGGTCTTTTTTTTGTATAAAAGGTTAATGACTTATCGTAAAACCGACAATTATCATTTTCGTGAATCGAAAAAAACGGTGGTTGTACAATAAATAGTATTACTTTTGCATTAAACTAATAAACAAAACGATTATGAAGCGAATATTGGTATTGCTGATGTTGTCGGCCGTGTTGATGTCGTCCTGTGTTTCCAAGAAAAAATACCGTGAAATGGAGGCGCAATATATCAAGGCCGATAAGAATTACAAAAAATTCAAGCAAAATTACACCGAATGTAAGGTGGAAAAGGCGCAATTGCAATCGCAATTGGAAGCGCTGCGCACCAACAACGCCAGCCTCCAAAAGGCTTTGGACAAATGTATCAGCCTCAACCAGCAAGGCAATGTGAACATTTCCAAATTGCTGGAAGAAATCCGCAGCTCCAACGAGTATATCCAAATGCTCATCAAGGAGAACAAGAAGAAAGACTCGCTCAACCAGGTGCTGAAAGAGCAATTGACCAAGTCCATAGCCGACGTGGATGCCAACGACAAGGACCTGGACATTAAAGTTCAGAAAGGCGTGGTGTTTATTTCGCTTTCGGATAAAATGCTCTTCAAATCCGGCAGTACCAAAATCAACAAGGATGCGGACCGCGTATTGGCCAAAATCGCCCAAATCCTCAACGCCCATCCCGATTACGAAATCCTGATTGTGGGTAACACGGACAATGTGCCCATCCACACCCAATGTATCAAGGACAACTGGGACCTGAGCGCCTTGCGTGCCACCGCCATTGCACGCCGCTTGCAGAAGAACTTCGGCGTGGATCCCAAGCGTATGACCGCCGGCGGACGCGGCGAATGGAATCCCAAAGTGCCTAACGATACACCCGAAAACCGCTCCGTCAACCGGCGTACGGAAATTATCCTCCTGCCCAAGCTGGATCAATTCATGAAGTTGATGAACCAAGCAGCCAAATAAGCCTTTGTTTGAGATAAAAATCGATAAAGTCGTCTCCTCCGGGAGGCGGTTTTTTTTTCGGGAAAAGGATTTAATAAGTGAAAGAATGAGGGAGTGAAAGAGTGAATGAAAGAAGGAATGTAGCATCGCCCGATCCGGGCGATGAACAATGAACAATTTTTTTAGTGAGTTAGTGAGATAGCGGTTTAGTGAATAGATTTTTTAGTGAAAGAGTGAAAGAGTGAAGGAGTGAAGAAATGTAGCATCGCCCGACCCGGGCGATGGATATCGAATTAACGATTCCACGATTTAACGATTTAACAAAAAACCAAATCCTAAATCCCAACTCCTAAATCCGTTATTTAGTGAAGGAGTTTTTTAGTGAACAACTAACAACGAACAGTGAAAATTTTTTTGAGTGATTTAGTGAATAGTTTTTTAAATGAATAATGAATTTTGATAAATGAGAGCGACATCCCAACTCGAACCAAAGCCAATAGCAAGCGACTAAGTGCTAATGGCTTGATTTAGTTAAAGTTAAGGTTAAAATTAAAGTCTCGATATATCGATTCAACGGTTTAACGATTCCACGATTTAACGATTTAACAAAAAACCAAATCCCAAATCTTAAATCCCAACACCTAACTCCCGGTTCAAAAAAAGTTCCTTATTTTTGAAGCAAAATTCATTTTATGGCTTACAATTTGCTCAAAGGAAAGAAAGGTATCATATTCGGCGCTTTGGACGAAAATTCCATTGCCTGGAAAGTGGCCGAAAAGGCCTATGATGAAGGCGCCCGTTTTGTGCTTACCAACGCGCCCGTGGCCATGCGTATGGGTGCCATTAACCAACTGGCCGAAAAAACCGAAAGCACCGTCATTCCCGCCGATGCCACCTCATTGGAAGACCTGGAAAACCTTATCGACAAATCCATGGAAATCCTGGGAGGAAAATTGGACTTCGTGCTCCATTCCATTGGTATGTCGGTCAATGTGCGGAAGAACCGTCCTTATACCAACCTGCGCTACGATTGGCTCACCAAGGGTTGGGACGTATCGGCCGTGTCGTTCCACAAACTCATGCAATTGCTCTACAACAAGGAGGCTATGAACGAGTGGGGTTCCATTGTGGCTTATACCTACATCGCCGCCCAGCGCGTTTTTCCGGACTATAACGATATGGCCGACAACAAGGCCTATCTGGAAAGCATCGCCCGAAACTTCGGCTATTGGTTCGGCAAGAAGTACAAGGTGCGGGTCAACACGATTTCCCAATCGCCCACACCCACTACGGCCGGCAAAGGCGTCAAAAGTTTCGAGACCTTTATGAAATATGCCGAGCTGATGTCGCCCCTGGGTAACGCCACCGCTGAAGACTGTGCCGACTACACCATCACCCTCTTCTCCGACCTCACGCGCAAAGTGACCATGCAAAACCTCTATCACGACGGCGGTTTTTCCACCACCGGCGTGTCCAAGGAAATCATGGATATCTTTACGCAGCATGAGGATGAATAATCCCTTTTTTCGTTGCGGGTTGAATTAAAAGGAAAATTTACGGAAGATTTTTTTTTGGGAGAGTAATAATTTTTTTGTTTCCCTAAACTCGATACGACTCGTTCTACGGTTTAGAGACGCTGTGCGTTAGGGTAGATTTCTCCTTCGATTAGAGAGGCAAAGGGGGGCAAGGAATTTTCGGAAGAGCCGTTGCTTTTTGGAGATTTTTCCTGCCAGAGGCGGACACAGCATTTCGTTCGAAATGTCAAAAAGATTCCACGGTTTAACGCTCAAATAAGAGGTAAAAGGTATAAGGAGCAAGGAGAAAGTGTTTTTAGGAAACTTAGAGCGGTAAACGGTAAACGTGATAAAAAGTCACAGAGCCATTAATCGATTTAACGATTTAATGAAAACTATTCACTAAACCACTACCTCACTAATTCACTAAAAAAAATCTATTCAACTGTTCAACTCTTCAACTTTTCAACAGAAATTATCGATTTAACGATTTTACGATTTAACGGTTTAACAAATTGTAAATCAATCTATTCAACTTTTCAACTCT
>JAADEB010000035.1 GCA_013153655.1 Chlorobiota bacterium | reverse complement strand
GGATGTTAATCAATCAATTACAAAAAAAGCAAACCGAAAAATAATAGGGAAATTCAAGTTTTGAAAGGGTGTTAGGGCCAAGTTGGGTTAAATCGTTTTTGTCATTCCGAATGAACGTGAGGAATCTCATTTGTCCGGATTTAGGATTTGGGTTCTTTTCATTGCTCATTGTTCATTCACAAACGCCCGGATTTGCATTTCTATATTCCGGTGTAGATTGAAATGCGATACCTTAACCAATAAAGGCGCAAAGCATTGCGTCTCTACATGGTTCATAAATCATTATTTTACTATTTCACTCAAAAAAATTCCTTCATTCCTTCACTCTTTCATTCATTAAAAAAAACGTTCCACGTTTACCTTTTACCGTTCCACGTTTCCCAAAAACACTTTCTCCTTTCACCTTTCCCTAAAATTAGCACGTCACCATTTTCCGTTTACCAATAATCGCATCCGTCATCGGTCATCGGTCATCCGTCCTCTTCAACTATTCACTAGTTCACTATTTCACTGCTTCGTTCAAAAAATTGTTCACTGTTAGTTGTTCATTATTCACTCTTTCACTCTTTAACGCTTTCATGAAAGAAGAATGAACGAGTTGGGATATTGATTTACCCTTCATTTACTCCATGCGCCCTATCGCGATGTCCGTACCACCACCAGAGGCCTTTGACATTGGAAGGATAGCGCTGGGCCGAAATGAGGATAATCATGTTTTCCGTAAAAGCCAAGGCCGTCCACCAGAAAACAACGTTGAACAAACCGGGATGGAAACCTTTCCAAAACAGGTAAAAAACAAAAAAAGTTTGCAACAAACCTCCGGCCTTGGAGGTATAGAGATGCGTACTGGAAATTTTACCGAACCGCAGCAAAGCCACCACATCGGGCAAAATGAGAAACGCCAACAACAGCATGGCCCGCATTTGATAAGCGCCGAAATCTTCCCATTTCAGAAAATAAATACCCGCCACCGTAACCAAATAAATAAAAGAATCGGCCAGGCTGTCCAATAGGGCGCCCAAACGGGTTTGCCAACCGAAACGGCGCGCTAAAAAACCATCCAAGGCATCGGTGGAAACGCTTATCAACCATAAAACAAAAAAATCATGCTCCCGGCCTTTAACGGCCAAATACAACAACACCGGCACCGACAACAGACGGAACAAACTCAGCAAATTGGGAATATTCCACACATCCCGTCTCATAGGAACCGGATTTCGTGAACCAAAATGTCCCCGAGGGCCTGATTCAAATGTTCGATTAGGGATTTTTTGTTTCGTGAAAGTTCCTCACGCAGGGGGGCGGAACTCAACCGTACTTTCAACACGCCTTCCTTAAAATCCAACGACATGGTATAGGAAGCAATGTTTTTATCAAACAGGCGAAACCAGGCTTTGCGAACCCTTTCTCCGTCCAGGTTGTCCTTGAAAGCCGAACGGCGAATAAAGGCATCCAGCAAGTCCTTGATATTTTTGTTATCGTCCTGTTCCATGTTACGACAAAGCTATGATTTTCCCCTGATTTTCCAAAACCTCCAAGAGTTGACCGGTCCGTTCCTCATGGGTATCGGTAATAAACACTTGGCCCTGCATACGTTCCTTTACGTAACGAAGAATTTGCTGCACACGCCGGGGATCCAGTTTGTCGAATGCGTCGTCGAAAAGGAGGATGGGCGTATCGTTTTTTCGCATAAAAAGCAGGTCGGATTGGGCCAAACGCAAGGCTACGAGAAAGGATTTTTGTTGGCCTTGGCTGCCGAATTTGCGGATGGGATAATCATCGATAAGGAATTCAAGGTCGTCGCGATGAATACCACTGCCGGTGTATTGCAACACGCGGTCGCGTTCCAGGTTTTTTCGCAAAATTTCCAACAAAGGCATTTTATCCAAAGCGGATTTGTAACGTATGTCCACCTGTTCGGCGCCGCCGGAAATCCAGCGGTATTTTTCCTTCAACAAAGGATTGATTTTGGCCGTCAATTCTTTTCGTTTTTCATAAATGCGCGTACCGGTTTCGGCCAAGGCCAGGTCGAAAGGTTCGAGGCGGGCGGGGTCGAACAAGCCGTTGGCGGCAAAGAATTTAAGAAGGCTGTTGCGTTGTTGCAAGGTGCGGTGGTAACGAATCAGGTCGGCCAGGTAGGCGGCATCGTATTGCGAAATAAGTTTGTCAAGAAATTTCCGCCGGGTTTCGCCTCCTTCGCCTATAAGGTCACGGTCGTACGGCGAAATCATCACCACGGGTATTCGTCCTATATGGTCCGACAAGCGTTCCGTTTCCTTACCGTTGACCGAAAGGATTTTCCGTTCACCTTCGCGGTATTTGATCAAAACGTCCCATTGGGTATTTTCCTTTTCGAACAAGCCGCGCAGACTGAAAAAATGTTCACCGTGACGGATCAATTGCCGGTGGGTTAAGGAAAAATAGGACTTCCCCATGGCCAGCATATAAATGGCATCCAGGATATTGGTTTTGCCGCGGCCATTGGGCCCCACCAACACGTTTACCTGAGGATGGAAAGAGGCTTGCCAGTGCTCGAAATTTTTAAAATTATTCAGTATCAGCGTCCCGATCCTCATCTTGGAGTTGCATTTTTTTTCGCAGGAAATACATGGCCACGGGTATGGCCAAAAGGAGCATTATTACGGAAATCAATGTAATGGGCGGAAATCCACCGTACCACTCCGAAGGGTCCCACCAGTTTTTATATCCGAAGAAAACAATATGTAAAAATAATGAACCGAAGAAGAAAGCCGTCAGTTTTTTGAAAAAACCATAATTAACTTTCTTATCCTCTTTTGTCCTAAAATATTGAAAAATAGCCAACATGGATAATATGGATATAATACCGAAAATAAGTGCAATGGCAAAGCCGGGCATAATTTGTCCTTCGGATAAATGGTATTTTTTATAGTAATCCGTAGGTAGTAAAATCAAGGAAATGATTACATGTGCCAAGGCGATGAAAAAAGAAATTTTTCCTATGATGTCCCTACGCAATTCGGATAGCTTAACAGGTGAATATCCCAAAAACAAAATAAGTATAATGCTAAATGCCGTGGCCTTATTAAGTATCAACAAAAAATCATATTGAGTATAAGGACCGAAAGTTACATAACGAAGCCATGCATAAACAAATGCCAATAAAAAAGCAATAAAAACCAATATTATTTCCTTACCAAACCGGTTCATACTAATCCAATTTATTTTGAAGATGTTTTGGTGGAAGAGGACTAATGATACGAACATTATGGAAAGTTACCAAACCCTTGATAATGGCGCGTATGGTTTTTCGCAAAGCGCCCACAATTCCTTTTTTATGGTTATCGGCATGGATTACCAAACTGATTTCCCTGGCGGGCTCGGGTTTTTCGAAATTTTTCAAGAGTTTTTTATCGTCCTCACACAAATCCAAAGTATGTAAGTAAGGCAAGAGGGTCATGCCCATCCCTTCTTTGGCCAGCTTGATAAGGGTGGTGAAATTGCCCGTTTCCAAGGTGTAAGGTTGATCGTCCGGCAATTCGGTTTTACAAATATTCAAAATGTTATCGCGAAAGCAATGACCTTCTTCCAATAACAAAATATCATCCACAGCCAAATCATGATCATGCAATTTCTCTTTTCCGTAAAGGCGATGGCCTTCGGGTATGAATCCCACAAAAGGTTCGTTGTAGAGGGGCATCTCGATGATATCTTCTTCCTCCAACGGCGTGGCCAGGATGCCGGCATCCAATTCGTTATTGCGCAATGCATCGATGATTTGCTGGGTGGTCAATTCCTCGATATGAAGCCGGACATCGGGATAGAGGCGCATGAAATCTTTAAGAAAAATGGGAAGCAGCGTACCTATTACCGTAGGGATAATGCCCAGACGGAATTCGCCGGCCACCATACCCTTTTCGTGCTTGACCATCTCGATGATTTTATCGTTTTCATGCAAGATAATCCGCGCCTGCTCGATAATTTTTTGACCGATGGGCGTGATACGCATGGGACTGTGCGAACGGTCGAATATACGCACACCCAACTCATCCTCCAAATTGCGGATTTGCATGCTGAGGGTAGGCTGCGTTACCTTCAATTCCTTGGCCGCCTTGGAAAAATTGCGATGTTTGGCAACGGCCAACAAATATTTAAGTTGAGAAATGGTCATGGCCTTATTTGAGGGTCAAAGATACTATAATTTAACAAATTTAAACCATCCGGCTTTATTTTCATAGCGGATTTGTATCAAATAAATGCCTTTGGTCAAATATTTTACGGGCACCAACCGCCGGTTTTCGGCTTCAAACAGAAATTGTCCCCTAAGATTATACACCCGGTAACCGAATGGACCCGGAAGGCCGTTTATATATATGTAATCCCCGGCGGGATTGGGATATAGGCGTACATGCTCCAACGCATGCCGGCCGGCACTATCCAGCATGTTGAGCATTTTGCGAAAATCGGGAATGCCGTAGCCGTAGAGGGTATCGGGATGTTGGTAGCGATCGGAGGAAGCCAGGAGAAACCGCTTGTATTCCGCCGGCGTAAGAAAAGGATAAGCCTGAACCATATCCGCCGTAAATCCGGCCATCAGCGGCGATGCAAAGGAAGTGCCGCTCAGGTAGTAATACCGGCCGCTGAAATAGACCTTCACACGTGCGCCCCATGACATCACATCGGGTTTGATTCGTCCCAACGCATCCGGTCCCATGCTGCTGAACGAAGCGCGCGTACTGTCGGCCCACAGGGCACCCACGGCAATTACATCGGGCGAATCGGCGGGGAAGCCTACTTTCTGCCAAGCCTGCGAACCGGAATTGCCCGCAGAAATCACCACCCGGATTCCCTTGCGTACCGCCATACTTGCCCCGCGGCTTACGATGGCGATATTTCGTCCCAATTCGTCGCGGGTATGATCGTATTCCGAACGGTCGAAATCGATGTAACCCAGGGAAGAATTAATCACGTCGGCTCCCACGCTGTCGGCTCTCTCGGCGGCCATGACCCACCAGCTTTCTTCCACGGGCATTTCCTGGCCGGTGTCCTCGGAAATGTAGAGACAATAATCGGCATTGTAGGCCGTGCCCACCAATTGGCCGTCTTCCAGTCCGCCCATAACGGACCAAACCGTGGTCCCGTGCCAATGACGGGTATAGACCCAAGCCGTGTCATCCGGAAAATTGTAAGTGTCCTTTACACCTCCGCGCTGATAGATATGACGAAAAATACGCGCCGTGTCGGCACGGGGAAAACCGGCATCGAGAATGGCAATCAATATGCCGCGGCCCGTGTAGCCTTCGGCATGGAGGTCGTAGCCGTGGTGCATGGCATACGGTACGGTGTCGTTGCCGTAATCGCCGGCGGGTGCACGAAGAACATACCGCCACCATTTGTCCGGCTTGGGAGCGGGACGGGTAACGGTACCCAACCGGCGGTTGGCAAAACGGATACTGTCCACAAACGAAAAGGCCAAAAGGGCGCGAATGTCCGCCTCCGCACCTTGTACGTGGAGCATATTCAGCCATTTGGACCGGGCCATTACGGTAATACCGGGGGTGGCGGCCACCAAGGCCGTATATTCTTCATCCACGGGCACGTCCGTGCTGTCCAAGGGAATGCCGTAGCGGGCACGCCTGTCCAATGCCCGTTGGGAAAGCATGGCATGCGGATGGCTCAGGTAGTAACCGGCACCGGGCTTGTCGCGGAAAAACACCCAGGCGTCCTCCGTAACTTGTCCGTAAAGATATAGGGAGAAAAAAATTCCCCCTATACCCGTTACGTATTTTATCCGTCGCAGAATGTTATTGACGGTAGATTTTATCATACAAATGTTGATAACGTTTCTTAATGTTGCGCCTTTTGAGTTTCATGGTGGGCGTCAGGTGACCGTCTTCGATGGTCCATACCTCGCCGGTAAGTTCGAACTTTTTGACCCTTTCCCACTTGCCGAATCCTGCGTTGTATTTTTCCACCTCTTCGGCAATGCGGGCGATAACGCGCGGATGGTTGGCAATTTCTTCCAAACTCAATTTGTCCAATTCCAATCCGTGGCGCCGGCCCCATTCGATGACGAAATCGAAAGCGGGTTGGATAAAAGCCGCAGGCATTTTCTCACCTTCACCGATGACCATGATTTGTTCGATAAAAGGCGATTGTTTCATGGCGTTCTCAATCAACTGGGGAGCGATATATTTGCCGCCCGAGGTTTTGAACATTTCTTTTTTGCGGTCGGTGATGCGGAGCATGCCGTCTTCGTCTATTTCGCCGATGTCACCGGTATGGAGCCAGCCGTCGGTAATGGTTTCGGCAGTCTTTTCTGGATTTTTGTAATACCCTTGCATGATATTGGGACCTTTGGCCAGGATTTCGCCGTCGTCGGCAATTTTAACCGTAGTGATATCAATGGGCAATCCTACGGTTCCTATTTTCCATTTGGCATTGGGCGAATTCACCGAAATCACCCCGGAACTTTCCGTAAGGCCGTAACCTTCCAGAATGTTGATGCCGGCGGCAATAAAAATCCGTTGGAGGCGGGGTTGCAAAGCCGCACTACCTGAAATAATGTAAAGGATTTCGCCCCCCAACGCTTCGCGCCATTTGCTGAAAATCAGTTTGCGGGCCAAGTTGAGTTTTACGGAATACGGGAACTTGTTTTCCTTACCGAAATCGTATTGTTCGCCCACTTTGACCGCCCAGAAAAACAAAGCTTTTTTAAAACCGGAGAGTTCCATACCTTTGGCCATGATCTTATCATAGACCTTTTCGATCAGACGCGGAACGGCCGTGAACAAATGAGGTTTTACCTCGCGAATATTATCCCCGATTTTTTCTATGGATTCGGCAAAATAAATAC
>JAADEB010000006.1 GCA_013153655.1 Chlorobiota bacterium | reverse complement strand
AGGGTTTGAGTTCGTTAAACTCGTGGCGGTCGCCTTGTTCCACCGGACCGGAAATAATCAGGGGCGTACGGGCGTCGTCGATCAGGACGCTGTCCACTTCGTCCACAATGGCGTAATTGAGTTCGCGTTGCACCACTTCCTTGGGATCGTGGGCCATGTTGTCGCGCAGGTAGTCGAAGCCGAATTCGTTGTTGGTGCCGTAGGTAATGTCGGCCTCGTAGGCTTTGCGGCGGGCTTCGGTGTGGGGTTTGTGCAGGTCGATACAATCCACGCGCAGGCCGTGGAATTCGTAGAGCGGTCCCATCCAGGCGGCGTCGCGGCGGGCCAGGTAATCGTTTACCGTTACCAGGTGGGTGCCGCGTCCGGGCAGGGCGTTGAGGTAGAGAGGCAGGGTGGCCACCAGGGTTTTACCCTCACCGGTCATCATCTCGGCGATTTTGCCTTGATGCAACACGATACCACCCATGAGCTGTACGTCGTAGTGGACCATATCCCATTTGACGGCCTTGCCGGCGGCGTCCCATTCGTTGTGCCAGATGGCTTTGTCGCCGTCGATTTCCACATAAGGTTTGGTGGCGGCCAATTCGCGGTCGAAGGGTGTGGCCGTTACTTCCAGGGTGTCGTTCTCCTTGAAGCGGCGGGCCGTTTCGCGCATCACGGCGAAGGCTTCGGGTAGGAGTTCGTTGAGGATTTCCTCCTCTTTTTCGTATTTGCGGTCTTCGAGCTCGTCGATTTCCTTGTAAATATCTTCGCGTTTGTCAATGTCTTCTTCGTCGGCGGCTTTTTGGCGGAGTTCTTCTTGCCGGGCGGTTATGTCGGCCGTGGCTTCTTTGATTTTTTGTTTGAATGCAAGGGTTTTTTGACGCAATTCGTCATTGGTCAAATCCTTCAAACCGGGATAAATTTCATTGATTTTGTCCACAATGGGTTGGAGTTCCCGGATGTCTTTTTTCCGTTTGTCGCCTACAAAGATTTTTAAAACATTATCGAGTATTCCCATAATTTATGTTCTGCTTTAATCGATTGAGAAAAATGTCTTCAAATTTATATAAAAAAAGTCTCACGAAGGAGACTTTTTCGAATGTTGTTTTTGCGGTTTTAATATTCGTCTTCGTCCCAGAAGAAATCTTCTTCGTCGGGATAGTCGGGCCAGATGTCCCGAATGTCTTCGAAAATTTCTTCGTCGTCTTCGATTTCCTGTAAGTTTTCCACCACTTCCAGCGGGGCTCCCGTCCGGATGGCGTAGTCGATGAGTTCGTCCTTGGTAGCAGGCCAAGGCGCATCGCTAAGATACTGAGCTAATTCCAATGTCCAATACATATGTGCTTGGTTTTAAAGGTGCGCAAATTTATGATTTTTTTTCAAATTACAAATCATTTGTTTTTCGGGTCCCACGGAATTTCTTCCGTCCCGAAATCGCGCATCAATTTACGTGCCAAAACGAACAGATAGTCGGACAGGCGGTTTACATATTTTAAATATTTGTCGTCGAAGGGGCTAACTTCATAGAGGGCGGTCATGCGGCGTTCGGCACGGCGGCAGACGGTGCGGGCGATATGACAAACCGACACGGCCGGGTGTCCGCCGGGCAGTATAAAGGCGGTCATGGGCGGCAATTGCTCGTTCATGCGATCGATGGCTTGTTCCAGGTAGGCAATGTGGGCGGCGGTGATATCGGGAATGTCCACGCGGGGCTTACCATTTTTGAGTACGGCTTTTTCCGGATCGATGGCAATGAAGGTTCCCAGCGTAAAGAGGTCGTTCTGGATACGGACGATTTCTTTTTTCAAGGCATCGTCTTGCAGATGATCGCGCAAGAGTCCCAGGAACGACATGAGTTCGTCCAAGGTGCCGTAGGCCTCGATGCGCAGGTGATGCTTGGGCACGCGCGTGCCGCCGATGAGTTGGGTGGTGCCTTTGTCGCCTGTTTTGGTGTAGATTTTCATGATTTTATGCTTGGTTTGAAATTAGGGTTTTTTGTGTACCTTTTTGTCGGGCAGGAAACGGGATTTGGGATTTAGGATTTGGGATTTTGTTAAATCGTACAACCGTGCAATCGTTAAATCGGTTTTTTTGTCATTTCGAACGTCTGAGGAATCTCATTTATCCATAGGCATTGATATTTGGGTCTTTGCTCTTTCATTGTTAACTCGTTCATTTATTTAAATGTTATTATTAGTTCTTAGTTCTTAGTTTTTATTGTTAGTTGTTCACCGGTCACCGGTCATCCGTCCTTTTCCTTTTTTGTCATTCCGAACGCAGTGTCGTGTCCGCCACAGGCGGGAGAAATCTCATTAATAATAATCATAAAATGGAGATTTCTCGTCGCTCCTTGCGTCGCTTCCCTCGAAATGACATATCGGATTCCATTACATTATTCATTAAATCATTATTTCGCTATTAACTCATAAAATTCTTAGTTCTTAGTTTTTAGTTCTTAATTGTTCGTTGTTCACTTCAAAAACTCCTTCACTCTTTCACTAAAAAAAACCGTTTCCCGTTTCCCGTGCTCCGTTTCCCGAATTTAGCATCCGTCACCGGTCACCGGTCATCCGTCCTCTTCCCTTTTGTCATTCCGAACGTATGTGAGGAATCTCATCCATAATAATTACAAGATTGAGATCCCTCGTCGCTCCCTCCGTTCGCTTCCCTCGGGATGACATCCGGCATCCGTCATTAATCACTCATCCCAAAAACGATTTAACGATTGCACGATTTAACGATTTAACAAACCTATTCAACTTTTCAACAATTCAACTATTCAACAGAATTTTATTTATGCAAAATTAATCGGAATTTTTTTGTTCGTCCAGTCGTTCGCGCCTTCGGGCGTAGAGGTAGGCGCCGGTTCCCAAAATCACGTAAATAGCCGCGATGAAGGCCATTTGTTCGGGTTTGTGTTTGAGTTCGTAATAGAGAATCAGAATCACGCCGCCGGTAAGGCCTATTATGGAAGCTAAGGTGGCAAAGGTGCCGGAACCGGTTTTGTCGCGAATCACGTAATTGGTATAGGCGATAATCAGCGATACCAGGATGAAGGTAATGCTTCCGAATTCCAGAATCAGACGCAGGCCACCAATCAGGATAAGCAATGCGGCCAGCAACACCATAACCGTGAGTGCCGTGTAGGGTATGTTTTTGCGGTTGCGTTTGGCCAAGGCTTTGGGAAAATAGCCGTCCTCGGCGATGGCGGCCATTTGTCGCGAAGAGCCGAATACCGTACCGCTAATGGCACTGGAAGTGGCCAAAAGAGCACCGAAAATCACCATGAGTTCGCCGGCTTTTCCGATCACCTGCGAGGCACCGGAAGCCAGGGCATATTCCTTGCCGCGAATCAGATCCTCCAAAGGAATGGCAAACAGGGCTCCGAAAGCCAATACCAAATAAATGGTAATGACCAACACGATGGCGCCGTAGATGGCGCGCGGAATATTGCGATCGGGATCGGTCATTTCGTTGACGGCGTTGATGACCAACTGAAAACCTTCATAGGACACAAAGGTGATGGAAGCCACGATGAGGATGGCCAATAAACGGGTTTGCTCCACGTCGTGAAAGAATTTTTCCATGAAGGAACCGAAACTTTCGCGGCCGTGGGTGATGAATAATACGGAGATAATCAAAAGGATCAACAATTTGGTATAGACCATGAGGTCTTCGATTTTACCCATTCCCTTGACGCTCCAAATATTTATAAGGTAAAAGACGAGTAAGATGCTCCAAGCCGTCAATTTGCGCATCCATTCGTTGTCGGCGATGGAAAATTGGCTGTTGGCATAGGAAGCGAAGGTGTAGGAATAGAGGGAAAGGGTGCTGATATACCCGAAAATCACGAGCCAACCCAAAACGGCGGCGGCTTTGTGGCTACCGGGAAAGGTGCGTTTGACAAAGGCATAGGAAGCGCCTTCGTCCTTGTAGTACACACCGAGTTTGACGTAGGAATAGGCGGCCATGAGGGCCAAAATACCTCCCAAAAAAATAGCCACGGGCGTTACGAATCCGATCATTTCGGCGGAAATACCTAAGATGCTAAATATACCTCCTCCCACCATACCGCCTACGGCGATGGCGATGAGTTCCGTCAATCCCAAGCTTTTGCCACGGGAGCTGATGTATTTCATGTTACGGTATTTATTACAAACTCAAAGGTAGTCAAAAAAAAACCATGTACAAAGTAAAATGAATATGGAAAAGAACGGATAAAAAAACTTTACATGTTTTAAATAATTTGTATATTTGTTGTTAATATAAATGTCATGAACATGAGAAAAATTATTCTTTCGATCGCAGTATTGTTGTCCGCATTAGTTGGAATGCAAGCTCAGACGGTTACGGAAAATTTCGATTCGTATACCAACGGCAGCGTTCCTACGGGCTGGACATCGTACACCACCCAAACGGATGACCCTGGTTTTACGGTGGTTACCGACACGGGTATTGCCAGGAGTCCATATAATTTCTTGGCACACAAAGGGGTGGACATTAGTCAGGAATCCACGTCATGGATTGTTTCGCCGGCCATCAATGTTCCGGCCAATCAGGAATTGATATTCTATTGGCGTGAGAAATGGTCATATGCTTACAATTACAGCGGTGTTTATATTTCCACGGGATCCAACGACCCTATCAATAATCCCGATGATTTTACCGAGTTGGCGGAATTCGATCCCAATGATTATCCCGACACATGGAATACGTGGAACAAGGCCATGTTTGACCTAAGCTCCTACGAGAACCAAACCGTTTATATCGCCTTCAAATATGTTGGGGATTTTGCCCATGATTTTTATGTGGATGATATTCAGGTTTCGAATATTCCTTACTGCAATCCTACGACGGACATTGATGTGGTGTCCTACACGGATTCGACATTGGTTGTTTCCTGGGATGCCGTAACGGATCAAGATACATACGAAATTGTTTGGGGTCCCGTAGGCTTTGATCCCGATTCTGCAACGGCCGTAACGGTAACGGGAACTTCCTATACTATTACGGGGCTTTCGCCGGCCACTTGGTATGATATTTATGTACGTACGGCAT
Source organism: Chlorobiota bacterium (assembly GCA_013153655.1). Lineage (GTDB taxonomy): Bacteria > Bacteroidota > Bacteroidia > Flavobacteriales > Flavobacteriaceae > JAADED01. The sequence goes on along the minus strand of JAADEB010000006.1, from coordinate 1,802 downwards.
GTAGTCCTTACAATTACAGTTCCTGGTCGGGTCCGGAAGCGGGCCGTACGTCGGGTCCTCCGCCGGCCAACGACACTTGCGGCGGTGCCATTGACCTGACGGTTTATCCCGCTTTGGGCGGTTCGGCCGGACATGAAATCGTAGGAGACACCTGGGATGCCACGGCCAGCAGTATGTCACAAACCAGCTGTGACAGCTACGGCACCAACTTGGACTTGTTCTACACCTTTACGGCACCTTCGGGCGGAAGCGTGGTTATCTTGACCGACAGCACACAAGGACGCCGTATCGAAGCCGCCGTTTACGACACTTGCGGCGGTAACGAAATCGCATGTTTCGGTCAAAGCAACCGCAAAGTGGTTACGGGACTTACACCCGGCCAAAGCTATGTGTTGCAAGTATGGCACGACGACTACAACAAAGGCGTATTTACCATTGCCCTGGAAGAATTGCCTCCTCCGCCTGCAAATGATAATTGTGACGGTGCCGAGTTGTTGACCGTAGGAAGTTCCTGTAACCCTGTACAAGGAGACAACACGTATGCTACGGATTCCGGTGTAAGTAGTCCGGGATGTGCCAATTATAGCGGTGGCGATTTATGGTATAAATTGGTGGTACCCGCTTCCGGTTCTTTAGTTGTTGAAACTTCCGAAGTGGCAGGCAGTGATCTGCGAGACACCGGATTGGCCGTTTATTCGGGAGATTGCGGCAACCTCACCTTAATCGATTGTGACGATGACGGTGGTGCAAGTACATTTTCTTCGATAAGATTATTAAGTCAAACTCCGGGAGATACGCTCTATGTTCGTGTATGGGAATACGGAAACGATCGATTCGGACCGTTCAATATTTGTGCCTATGAAATAGTTGTTCAAGTGCCCGCAAACGACAATTGTAGTGGCGCACTTGAAGTGGAAGTGGCTCACGGTGACGGCAACTGCCATCCCGTATATGCGGATAATACTTATGCAACGGATTCGGGCATCGGCTCGCCCGGTTGTGCCAATTACCAAGGAGGCGATCTTTGGTTTAAAGCCGTGGTTCCTTCAACCGGGAACATTACCATTGAAAGTACTGCCGGCAATTCGGGCAGTGTAAGGGATACCGGTATTGCCGCTTATTCGGGTGATTGCGGTAACCTTAGCATTATTAGTTGTGATGATGACGGTGGTGCCAGCCTGTTTTCCAAAATCGAATTGACAGGTCAAACACCGGGTGATACCATTTATATTCGTGTATGGGAATACGGTAATAACTCATTCGGTGAAATCGGAGTATGTGCTTATGATCCGTCCGTGTCGGTGGAAGAATTGCAAGCCATGGGCTTTGCCTTCTATCCGAACCCGACCAACGGACAATTGGTATTGAGCGCCGAGCGTAACATCGAGCGGGTTTATTTGACCAACCTTACCGGTCAGATCCTGATGAAACGCGAAGGCCATGCGGACCACATGAACCTGGATATTTCATCCCTGCCTGCGGGTATTTACCTGATGCATGTACGCATCGACGGCAAGGAAGGAACTTATCGTGTGGTGAAAGAATAATGACATATGTAATATAATAATGTATAAAACCGCCTCCCTCCGGGAGGCGGTTTTTTTGTGAATAATTTGTTGAAGCGAAAGATTTTCGGTATGGCGGTTGCCGGAGTGGTTGTGGGAGATAATGAGGGTTGGCCAAGTGCGATTGGGCGGCCTTGCGGGTAGGCTGCGCGAGGGGGCGAAGCGATATGCGCGGAGGCCTTGCCGAAGTTCCGGCCGCGGAATGCCGGCGGACAGAGGGGAGCCGCCATTCCGCGG
>JAADEB010000087.1 GCA_013153655.1 Chlorobiota bacterium | reverse complement strand
AACCGCCGTGTCCGCCTCAGGCGGATGCAACCGTTAAATCGGTTTGATTGATGACCGGTGACAGATGACCGGTGCGTCATTGCGAGGCTTCGCCGCTTTGGAATAAGCAAAGGAACGCGGAGCCGTGGCAATCTCCTTCTGCGGTGCACGGAGAATGGGGAACATGTTTTTTGGGGACGCAGGTGGCACAGATACAACAGATATTTCGGATTTTTTGACGATTTTGTAGAGACGCGATGCATCGCGTCTCTACAAAACGATGATTTGATGTGCGATACGTAGAGACGCCGTGTACGGCGTCTTTACATTCCGATAATTACATTCCGCTAATCGTTCTCCGTTTTACGTGTCCGGTTCCCGTCGCCGCAGGCCTTGCGCGTGGGCCGCGCGAGGGGGAGGAGCGATATGAGGCGCAGGCCTTTCCTATTTGCGGCGGGGAAACGCCGGCGGACAGCGGGGAGCCGCCGTTTTCCCGCGGGCGGACAGGCGGCGGTATTGAGCACGGGCAAGCGCGGGTGCCGCAAAAGGAAAGGACAAGCCGAATACAAGCGTATCACCCGACCCGCGGCCTTGCGGGCAGGCATGAGGAAGGGACGCGCCATAAAAAACTTAATTCGGAATTTAATTGCTTGGCATGTACCTTTTTGAGGGCTTATGAACGGGATTTGGGAGTTGGGATTTAGGATTTGGGTATTGGGATTTGGGTATTGGGATTTGGATGGGCGAGAATTTGTTATTTAACTACTACATCACCGACCTTATTTTTTTATGCGCTTTGTTCAAAAACAATAAAATTTGCTTTCCCGGGAAATCCGTAATTTTGGACTTCCTGCGAAGCCATGGAAAAACTAAAACGCATACCGCATATCGACCTACTTTTGTTCGGTTTCCTAGCATTGATTTACTGGGGTCTAAACGGACATATCACACTTTGGGACCAGGATGAGGCGGCTTATGCGGGTTTTGCCAAATACATGCTGGACAAGGGCAATTCCGTGATTCCTTATTATTATTGGAGCGAAATTCATCGCAAGCCTCCGCTGCACGTTTGGTTTATTGCGCTGGCTTACAAAATGTTCGGCATCAACACCTTTGCAGTGCGTTTTTTTAGTGCACTATGGGTTTGGCTTTCGGTTTTGTTGATAAGGATTAAGGGAGCGCGGTATTTGGGAGTTAAATATGCACGAATGGCGGCGCTTTTTATGGCCGGAAACGTGTTTGTTCTGATTTTGGGAAAAACGGGTTTGACGGACGGCATGATGTTGTTTCTCTACACGCTTGCCGGTCTTTCGCTTACGGAATATTTTACGGAAGGGCGTCGCAGGTCATTGATTCCTTTCTATGTGGCATTGGCATTGGGGATGCTGGTGAAGGGACCGCCTATTGTGCTTTGGGCGGGATTTTGGTGGCTGCTTTTATGGTTGTTTTACCCGGAAAAGAAAACCGTGGTGCGTATGCATCCGTGGATATGGGGCGTGGCGGCATTGATTCCTTTCGGCATATGGATTTACAAGGCATGGAAACTGGACCCCGAATTTGTGAAATGGTGGTGGGATTGGTATATCATGCGGCGCACGCATGAGGCCGTGATTAATCAAACGGGGCCGCCGGGCTACTATTTTATTCTGTTCTTTCTGTTTGCGCTGCCGTTTCTGCCGTTGGTTTTTCTGGCATTCCGCTATGTGGTCAAAAATCTTCGCAGCAAAAATCCCCTTTTGATTCTTTGGATTTTATGGTTGGTGGCCGGCTGGATACCTTACGAATTTTTACCCAGCAAATTGCCTTCGTATGCGTTGGCTTCCTATCCGGCATTGGCCTTATTGGCGGGTTTGGCCATGAAAGAATTCGATTTTGGAGATATTAAAGTGTTACGAAACCTGCGCCGGGTTCATTTGTTGTTGTTGGGATTGGCGGCGACCGGCGTGGTTTTGCTTATGATAAAATGGGTGCCGGTTCCTTCGCGGCTCTTCGGTCTGTCGGTCTTGTTGCTGGCCTTGATTCTTGCGGCATGGGCCATAGCATGGATATCGAAAAGGCATATGGGTTCACACCGCTATTTCAGCTTGTACCTGAGTGCGGGACTTATTTGGACGGCTACCATAGGCCTGGTGATTTTCCCCCTTTTGGATCCGCTCAAAAACACCACTTACCGCACGGCACAAGCGGCCGCCGAATTGCAACCGGAGGCTCGTAAAACGGTATTGCTCAACAGCAAAGGACAACCCCCCAGCCTACCCTTCTATGTTCAACAATTTATTCCCCGGACCGCCATTATAAAACCGGACCGCAAACAAATGCAATTCCTCGACAAGCATATCAACGAATACCGCCAAAGCATCTGGATCATCAGTCCGGAACAATGGGCGCATATGAGTGATACAATACCCATCGAAGACTTCCGCATCATCAAAGGATTCAACCTGGGCAATTTGCAACAAAATACTTATATCGTTGTAAAACCGGCTTATCGTCCGAAACCGGATAAAAGCCGTCGTAAAGCAAACAAAAAAACCGCCGCCTCCGGAAAATCCGCAAAACGGCGAATCAAAAAGAAATAATCATGGACGTACAAATCGAACCTTCGTGGAAAGAAGTTTTAAAAGAAGAATTCGACAAGGAATATTTTAAACGCTTGGTGGATTTCGTAAAACGTGAATATGCCCAATACGAATGTTATCCTCCGGGAAAATATATTTTTAATGCCTTCAACCTAACCCCTTTCGACAAGGTAAAGGTGGTGATTGTGGGCCAAGATCCGTATCCTAATCCGGGTCAAGCTCACGGACTGTGTTTTTCGGTACGCGAAGGCGTTCCTCATCCGCCTTCTTTGCAAAATATTTTCAGGGAATTGCACGACGACCTGGGGATTCCCATTCCTCGAAGCGGTGATCTGACACGATGGGCCGTGCAAGGGGTGTTTTTGCCCAACGTAGTGTTGACGGTACGCCGCGGACAGCCCCGTTCGCATGCCGGCAAAGGATGGGAAACCTTTACGAGAACGGCCATTCGCAAGCTTTCCGAACAAAGGGAGAACCTGGTGTTTATGCTCTGGGGGGGTGATGCCAAAAAAAATCTGCCCTTGATCGACCAAGGTAAACATTTGGTTCTTACCTCGGGGCATCCGTCGCCTTTAAGTGCCAATAAAGGTTATTGGTTCGGTAACCGGCATTTTTCCAAGGCCAATGAATACCTTCGGTCCGTGGGTAAGGAACCTATACGGTGGTAGGCAAGGAAGTGAGCAACACTTCACCCGGTTCCGTTATGCCGATTTCGTAATCTCCGGGCCATAGTAGGAAGGTCCGGCCTTTGGAAAGAGATTGTCCGTTGACATCAAATGCACCCTTACCCGTATTCTGCACTATCAAAGGCTGACGGGTACTTATTTTCGTTGCTTCGGTCCATTGTTCTTTTTTGATTACAAAATAAGGCGTTTGCAAAACGGGTTCCTTATGGCGCCGCGGGCGCAGATCGAAACGGACTGCCTCACGGGCCAAATCCGTATGCAGGGGCCGCGGTTTACCGTCAAGTCCGGGACGGTTCCAGTCGTAAATACGGTAGGTGATGTCGGAGGTTTGTTGGACTTCGGCCAGGAGGATACCCTTGCCGATGGCATGCACCGTACCGGCGGGAATGTAGAACATATCGCCCGGCTTTACCTCCACGGTACGCAAAATTTCTTCCCATGCGCCCTCCTTCCATTTGGCCAAATAAGTTGGCTCATCCATCCCTTCACGAAATCCCAAATACAAGCGTGCTCCGGGTTCGGCAAACATAATATACCAGGCTTCGTTCTTGCCGAAACTATTATGAAGGCGACGGGCCATGGCATCGTCCGGATGCACTTGAACCGATAAATCGTCGTCGGCATCGATAAATTTAATGAGCAAAGGAAAATCGCGGTAACGTTTTTTCCAATCCGTCCAAAAATCCTCATCCAGCCATTGCCATAATTGTCCTATATGGAATCCTTTGAAAATCCCGTCTTCCACCAAGGATTCCTTGCCGGGTACAGCGGAAATTTCCCAACTCTCTCCCGTGTGTTCATAGGGTGTTTGTTTGCCCAAAATATTGCGCAATCGTTGGTTTCCCCAAATTTTTTCCACAAAATAAGGCCGGAATTTCAAGGGTTGGGCGGCAAACATTTTGCCCGCTTCATTGAGCAATACGGAAAAACTTTTTTCGAAAATAATTTTGAACCAAGCGGTATAATTTTCAGGATGATGCGCCATATCATCCATGAGTTCGGAAAGGTAAACCCATTTGTAATCCGCCGCTTCACGGGGATTGGGGCGGGCTTCGCCGTTGTAGCGACCGATTAATACATGATCCAACTCGTGCTCCACCAAGCCGTTTTCCAATTCGGCACGATAGATAAAACTGAAAATCTCGCGCAACCCGGCCGTAAAACCCATTTCTTCATACAACCGCCGCTTGCCGGCACTCACGGAATCTTCACCCTGGCGTTGATGGCTGCAAACGGTGTTGGTCCAAAGCCCGGGCGAATGGTATTTGCTCAGTGCGCGCCGTTGGAGCATCAATTGACCCCGGTCGTTGAAAATAAAAACCGAAAAGGCACGGTGAAGAACCCCTTTCCGGTGTGCCTCCATCTTGGGCATCAGACCGAGGGGACGATCCTGCTCGTCCACCAAAATCACTTTTTCCTCCTGTTCCATAAATTGATTTGGAACAAAGTTAAAAAAGCTTTTCAAAACGGGGTGTCCATTCCCGGGTGCTTTCATACAAACGGCAGCGGTATATTTTTCCCTATTTTCATAATAAAAGAGACGCCGGTGTGTGGCGTCTCTCCTGTATCCATTCAGTTATTAACCACCTTTTAGCTCTTGTCTCATTTGTCGATAGAGCCCGGCAATTAAAACTTTGCAAATTTAACGCAAGGTTTTGATCACGGCCGTTTTTCCTCCGGAAAGCCGGATGTGGAACAGCAGCGGCTGAGGTGCCAAACGGCTCAAATCCACGCGGGCATGCCGTTGGTTCAAACGTTTGTCATATACCTGACGGCCTTGTAAATCATAAACGGTGATACGTTCCATTTCGACCGGTGCTTCCAGGGTAAAGACTCCGTTGTCGGATATGAAGTGAATTTCCTCAGCCAAATTTTCCGCCAATTCCAATGGACGATATCCGAAGATGAAGGTAAAGCGTCCCGGGTAATTGCCGGCATCGGTATAAAATTCATAAGGACCGTTGCGCAAATCATGTAAAATTTGCGTTTGATGATCCATAACATAAACGGGCAAGCTATCCAAAACGCCCTCCGTTCGAAGAATTTTTAAACGTAAATTCCGGGCGTCATTGGAATAAACGCCTCCCGGCACATAACGGGTTTCGCCGTCCAGAGGACGCAGCCCCTGTATGGTCATCTCAACGGTATCGATTAGGGTATATAAACCAGCCGAACCGCTACGAAGCGCTCTTCCGTCATATAGCCTATCGCGAGCATCCGTTGCACCGGCTACGAAAGCTACCAAAATTTGACTATACAAGCCTTCTCCTTCGGCTGTCAGATCGAACCAAATGCGATCACGAACTTGCATCCTGTTTAAGGTAAAATCATTATGACCCGTAGAACGGTACGCATTTTTGAACTTCAAAGTACCGCTATCATTTCCTTCCACCATAAAAGCTTGTCCGGAAGGAATATATTTATCCGGCGTAATTCCTTCTATATCATCGTCATTATTACAAGCAGCCGTTCCTCCGCTACCGGCGGCATACAAACCGTATCCGGATTCCTGTTGCAACCCGTTTTCCAAACCGGCACAATTGGTCCAAGCATAATAGGTACCTTGAATCATGGTATTGTAGGTGGCCAAAGAATCAAAATCGAGTGCCGAAGGATATGGATTCCCGATGAAATTCCAATCATTATCTCCATCCGCACCATCTCCGTTAATGACAATATCCACCCCAATGATCCCATTATTGAAAGGATCACTGTCATTTTGAAAGGTAACCTGAACGGCACCCTCCGTAAAATCCGACGAAGGCGGTGCCGAAATGGCCACACCGTAACCGATGGGAAATACATCCGAACTTTGTTTTTCCTGCCAGCCGGGGTCCACATCCTGAGAAGGATCCTGTTGGGTGGGATCGAAGGTGTAATAACCCCATGCATTGGAAATCACGCTACCCAGGGTCAAGGCATTGGAATTGATCGGTGACGACCAATATACAAAATCCCAATAATGCGAAAGCGGACGCGTGGTTTTATTGACCCGGAAGGTACCGCTACCGCCTATGCTGCCGTTGTCGTCGGTTTGGACGAAGTTTCCTTTGTTTTCCACCACGATTTCTCCCTCATTGGTTACATCATTCGCTATGGTAATACCTTTGTCATCCTCAATATGCAATTGAGAAGAAATAATATCGAGATCCTTATTCACCCTAATTTCCGAAGCGCCGAGGTTTTTAATTCCGCTTCCGGAGATTTTCAAATAAGGATACTCAAAATCCGTTATGGTTTGATTATCGCCGGCATATTCGATGGTGGCTTCGGGTTCGGCGGTTACGGTGGGATTGTTAGCGGAACTGACGGCCGTGGAAGTGCTTCCCGTAAATCCGTCGGTGTTTTTCAGTTTGAATACGGCATTGTTTTTTACCGTAAAAGAGCCTCCATCATTAAAAGATATTCCCGTAACCGTTGATCCGTTACCTACATTGGTCCCTTCGATCTCGATATGTTGAAAATCGCGATTGAGACGAATCAATTGCCAATCCGCCGCCGAGCTGTTGGTAAAGACCACTTTGGAATTGTCGGCCAGCAAATAACTTCCTTGTGCATCGGGTTTGGTGCCTGTTCCAGCCGTCCGGTAGATGCCATTGGTATCCATAATCAAATCGGTTCCGGCGCCG
>JAADEB010000142.1 GCA_013153655.1 Chlorobiota bacterium | reverse complement strand
TATTGATGACTGATACCGTGGAAACCGTATTGCCGGATGCCTTCGCGGTAATATTTTTCCGGGATGGCATAGCGGTGTTCTTCTTCGGGAATACTTTGGTGGAATGCCGTGTCGAAGACGGCCACCTGAACGGCCCGGGGAAAGTATTTTTCGGCCGTTTCGATACCCGTCAGGTTGGCGGGATTGTGTAAAGGGGCGAGGGAAAAAAGTTCCCTGATTTTGGCCTTCACCTTTTCGTCGATGATGACCGGCCTTACAAAATCGCTTCCGCCGTGCACCACCCGGTGGCCTACGGCTCGGATTTCCTCCGCCGAACCGGCCGTTTCGGGATGCACGTGCATATATTCGATGAGGAGTTTCAAGGCATCCCCGTGATCTTGCAAGCGTATTTCCTTTTCCCAATCATTTATACGGATATGACCACGCTCCTCCCCTATTCTTTGAGCCAAACCTTTGAGCCGGCTTTTATCACCGTCGAAAAGTTCGAATTTGAGCGACGAACTTCCCGCATTGAGCACTAAAATTTTCATGCGTTTAAATTTGTTTCAAAAATACGGTTTTCCCGGCTTAGCCCGGAGGTTTCGTACACAAAAATCAAATATTCATTCCCGGATTTTATGGCTGAAATCATTTTTACCAACACCTCGTCCCCGGCGGGCTACCAACACTGCATCCTTAATGGAACTTTGAGGTGTATATGCCTGAAATAAGTTGACCGTTTTTCATTCCCTGTTTCTCAAAAATACAAAGGTCATCCTTCACATCTTTTAAACTCTTCAACTCTTCAACTATTCAAATTTTCAACAGAAATTTTCCGGTTTAACGATTTGGCGATTGCACGATTTAACAATCATTATCGATTCAACGATTGCATCCGCCTTAGGCGGACACGGCGATTTAACGGTTTAATAACACCAAAAAATGCTCTCTCAAAAAATCGTAACTTGCAGGCCGTAAAACAACGGATCATGTTGACCATCTATCTTTCGGCCTTGCTGTTGGGGCTTTTGGGGGAAGTGCATTGCGTGGGTATGTGCGGTCCCATAGCCCTGATTTTGCCTGTGGACCGTAACAACAAATGGAAGATGAGCATCCAATTATTGCTCTATCACGGTGCCCGCATATTGGCCTACGGTACCATGGGCTTGCTGTTGGGATTCCTGGGCAAAGGTTTGCAATTGGCCGGACTGCAACAAAAAATTTCCCTGGTGTTCGGAATCATAATGATTTTAGTGGCATTGTTTCCTTCGGTTCAAGGTAAAATCAATGCCCGCCTGCCGGGATTTTGGATACGCTTTATAGGCCGGATCAAGCATGGCATGAATACCTATCTGAGGCGCAAATCCTATCAATCTTTCTTTGTATTGGGTTTCTTGAACGGTTATTTGCCTTGCGGTTTGGTTTACCTGGCCATGGTGGGCGCTTTGGCCACCGGCAGTCCTTGGCAAGGCGCCATTTACATGATGGTCTTCGGTTTGGGAACCACGCCGGCTTTGATGCTTATTACGTGGTTGCAAAGCATGTTTTCGGTTCGTTTGCGCAACCGGCTCAACAAACTCATACCCTACGCCGTGGCTTTGGTCGGCTTGCTCTTTGTGCTTCGCGGGCTCAACCTCAATATCATGTTTCTCTCACCGGGCAAGGAAATGTTGCAAGTGGACCGGAAGAAAGAAATGATGTTCCGCAAGAAAATGCAGAAAATCCAACATACGCGTCCCCATGAATCGCCATAAGTCTTTAACTTTTAAACTGATTTTTAGCGCCATCGTTGTGGTTTCGCTGGTGGCCGTTCGCCTTTTCGAAAAGGAATGGTTTCCCGAGGTTCTTCAAGATTTCTTCGCCTCGGACCGTTATCTTAGCCAACCGCTTCCGGCCTTGCATTTTTCCGATTATTTTTCCGTAATATTTCGTTATGCGGTCAATTCGGTTTTTTCGGTGGTTTTGCTCTACATTTGGTTTCCCGACCGGCCTCTTATCCGTCTGGTGATTAAAATTTACGTATATGCCGGTTTGATTTTGTTTGCGCTTTTCATAATAGCCGTTCATTTCTATCGTCCCGGTCATTATACCGCCTTATTCTACATCCGCCGTTTTCTGATTCAGCCCCTTTTGCTCTTTGTGTTCCTTCCGTTGCTCTATGCCTTGGGTGGGGGGCGTAATGCCTGATTGGCAGTCGTGTTCCTTGTAATAGGTATGTAAATACAAAACCATTTCCCCGTACGACACCATTCCCTTTCCCTGCTGATTGGTGCGAAGATACCAATCGTATAAAAAACTTAAATCCACAGGCATCCGGTATTGTTCCGCAAACCGGCGGGCCTTACGGTATTCTGCCCATACACCGGGGAGCAATTTTTGTTTCATTTTTTCAAATTGCAGACTGTCGCGTGCTTTCCAATAACCCAGCAGGTACGAGGCCGCCGTCAAATGTGCACTGTACCGGAAATCCGTATCCCCCGCTTCCACGGCCTCCCAAAAAGCAATAAATTCCGCCTCGTTTTCATAGGCATAACCGATTTGATGCGATAATTCATGTAAAATAATGTGGGGCAAGAACACCTTAGGATACAACGTGTTGACCTGGCTCTCGTGCGTAAAAGGATTCAGATAACCCAAGGTGCTCAACCGGGACACCGGACGCGCCAGTAAGCTCGGCTTTACCACATAAAAACTTTCCGAAAGCCGTGGCCGCACGCGTGCATTTTGACGATAGATTTTTGCCGCGGCATATTGCAATTCATTCCACGACCTTTTTAAATCCACAGGTAACGAATCCACAGGTTGCAATAGGCAGTGCAGACGGTTCAAACTGTCGATTTCCCGTAAAGCCAATAGGCGCAGTTCGGCACTGTCGGGTGAACGGATTTCCCATTTCCATTGCCGGTAGAGCGGCTCTCGAAAATAATTGAGCCCCCACAACAGGTAAAACCATAAAATCACCAGACGGATTCCCCGCGACACCGTCAGCATAATCCGTTTCCATGAATGCGTCTTGCGGTATAGGCGCCATACATATACGACTGCCCAAACCGGCGCCACCACATATAACACGTCGCCCACCGAAAAGGGCACCCATTGCAGAAAAAACAGGTCGAAAGTGCGGATAATGCGGTAAATCCCCGTGGCATAAATCCGTTCCACCAATCCGGGGGTATGGTGCACCATAGCCAAGGCCAATATCAACAAAACCCAATGTTTTGCCTCCTTTCGCCACATATTATCCCGGATGGCTTAGAAAAATTTGTCCAATCCCGGGATGCCGGGTAACACGCGTTGTAAGGCTTCTTTCACCTCCCGTTCCTGAATGTCCGTGGCTTCGTCCATGGCTTCGTTGAGGATTTCTTTCAATTTGCCGGCCATGTACGAAGGAGCCATTCCTTCGAAAGCAGGGTCGAGGCGAATTTCGTGAATGGTTTTGTCGGCACTGATGCGCACGTAGATTTTGTTGTCGTCCGATGTTTTTTCAATGTGGATTTTTGCCAAACGTTCCTTTGCACGTGCCACTTCTTCCTTGGCTTTTTCGATTTTTCCTGTCAATCCGAAAAGGTCTCCCAACATAATTTTCGTTTTGTTCAAAGATAATACTTTCGATTCGGTTTTAATTATTTTTAAATATAATTTTTGTTAACATCTTTTATTCAGACAACCGATATTTCTTTGTTCCGTAAATCCGTGATGAGAACTTTCGGTCATCAAGTGCAAATGAATAAGTATAATACAAATAATTCCATATAACATTAAGCTGAAATATGATAATACTTACTTATTTTTTATTTATACGAAGCAATCCGTAGAAACGTTTCCGTTCCACATCGTTTGCATACCAAGGCATTTCCCAGAGCAATACGGCCGTACTGTCATCCTTCCATTGCGCCCGCACGACGCCCCGGTTTTCGTATTCTTGGCTTAGCAACAGCCTTAAATGCCCATGCTTATTTTCCAAAAGCTGAAATCCGTTGGCACTGTACCCGGCTTCCAAATCCGAACTGACGGCCACCACATAACGTCCGTCGGGAGAAAAGTAAGGTCTGCCGATAATACGGGTTACTTCTCCGGTGTGTTCGTTAATCAGTTTGTATCCGTTTCCTTCGCCCCATTGGGTCCGGATGCTGTAATATCCGAATTTCGGGAAATAATATTCAAAAGTATGTCCCGTCTCGTCCAAAGATTCATCCGGGAGGAGCTTTTTCCATTTCCCATCGCGCAGGCGCACATACAAGCCCGAAGAATCCCGCTTAAAACGTTCACCGTAATGGGATGACACATATCGTTCATAGGCAAGAGCCGCTTCAAAACGGTTGTCATAAAACCGGTCTATGGAATCCAAATAGGCCTTTTCCGGCAAATATTCGTCCATGCCCACACTATCCGTTCGAACAAGAACCACCTTATACCCGTCCGCCAAAAGCCATACCGTATCGATACGAGGTGGAAAAGCGGAAGACGCTCGATCCGAAGAATCCCTTTGCTCCATAAGCTCTTTTGATTCCTCCCGGCCATGAGAAAACATCGGTAAATCGCTCTTGGCTTCCTCCGTCGTACGGTCATTGTCAAGAATTTCGGAAGAGGCTTGCTCACCGTTATAAACAAACCATCCGACCGTTACGGCAAGCCATATGCCTATCAACATAATGAAAACCGGTAAAAAACGTTTCGAATCTTTAATCATTTTTTTTCAGGAAAAGGCATGCATTCTTATTACCCCTATTGATTCAATAATTTCCGTTTCAATCGTTCGAATTCCTCAGGAGTTAAAACACCCTCATCGGTCAATTCTTTGAGTTTTCGTAATTCATCGGCAATGGAAAATGTGATGCTAATAGATAGCGGCTCGCCTTGATATTCTTGTTCTTTATGTTTTTCGTAAAGAGATTCCGGATTCTTATATGTCAGGTTAAAATGCTTCATCATATAGGTTTTTACTTCGGTCCGTTTTTTATCGGTAATGGAAAAAAATAACCGTTCTTCCTTGCCGTAATCATCATAACCAAGGATAAGAATATGATCAGCCTGTGAAATATCAAAACCTTTGTCCTTTTCATCCGGAACATTTTCTTGAATAATATCTTTAAGCCACTGTAATATCTCGGAATCGGAATCCTTCGTATTTATTAGTGTCCAATATTTAATTTTATAATTAAACAACCCCACTCGAAAGGTTTTGAATGCATAAGTTACTTTTATTTCCAAACCTTTCGGCCGTCTTTTGATATAAGTAATCGCTTTATGAAGGGGATAACCTTTTCTATGGAAATACTCATTAATCTCCCGAATACCGGCTATATATCGAGCTGCGTTTTGTAATGTATTTTCCGGCGGATCATTCATATAACCGAATTTCCCGAATATTTCGTTGATCTGTTTTCTGCTTAATAATTCCATGGTTTTCCCTTGAAAATTATATTTCAAAGATAACCAAATATAAAATCAAACCGACTCCCATACATGGTTTCGGTGCTTTACCATCAAACCTATATATTTGCGCTTACCATAAGGCGTACACCTGCTCCACTTCAACACCTTCGACGGACGTATAGTCATGAAAGATTAATTTTCTTATTTCCTTATTATCTTGATTTCCTACATAGATAGTTTCGCACCATCCTGTATATCACATATCCGATAATCACCAAAAACTCAAAAACAACAATCCATGAGACAAAACGCCCTTCGTATCGCGCCGATTCCTTATCCATCAATAAACGTTGCAAATGCATTAAAGCATTAAGAACAGCAGCCGGAATAAGAAACAAGAGCGCATAATCGTCAGCACGAAATCGAAGGGTGAAATAGGTATAATATAAGCTTATGAGCCCCATAAAAAAAATATAATAGCCACCAGCCGTCAATAATAATACTATCTTTCCCTTTTCGGTTATGTCCGTTATAACATCCAAACCCATAAAAAACCCAATCGCCGCCATGCCACCCAAAGCAAGCCAAGCCGCCCCTACCCTAACCGGCTTCCGGTAAAACAGGATGAGCAATAAAATACCCGACGTCAAAGGAATAAATGTTTTCCAAAACATAAAAAGCCATGGCTTCGTGGATATATGAAGCTTAATAAGAGAAAGTATTCCCTGACCGTATCCCATCAAAATACTACTAATCGTCCAAATCAATAACAGAAGTAACAGGCTCCATATAAATTCCCGGCGCGGAAGACATTTTCCTTCGTCTGCGGTTTCAAAATCTTCGGCCTTCAAGCGCGTGGTCATCCAGGCCGCCAAAGAGGTCGCCAAAAAAGCCAACACAAAGAAAATCTTCGCTTGTTCGGCATTAAAATCATCTCCCGGAATCCAAATTTTGTCCAATGGAATCACATAATAAATAAGATATATATACAACAAAAACACTAATACGGCGCCCGCTCCCAAGCGCGAAGCATAACGCGCCAAGCACGACATAAAAGCCGCAAAAAACAAAGCATTTCCGGTAATCATACCACCAAACCATATATCTGCATATCCGGCAGGCAAAACAAATCCCGCCACGGCCGAAAACATGATTATTCCCGTCGCCAGGTTTAACAAACGCAAGCAACGCGACAACCGGCTCGACCACAAAGCACCCGCAAAGGCAATCAGAAGAAAAAATATTACAATAAAGCCTCGAAATCGAAAAAAGGCGGGATGATGATGCTGCTCATACATTGTTTTCCATAAGTAAATGCCTTTTGACATACCATACACGGCATCTACCAACAAGTTGGCCGCTACCAAATAAAGAATCGGCGGCGCAAAAAGTGCCCGAAGCTCCGGACGTTTCATATCGAAATTTTTATTCCTTAAAGTTAGGAAAAAGAAACGAACACCCTGTCATTCCGACGACCATCGAGAGGAGGAATCTCTATCGCTCTTTGAAGGTATGAAGATTTTTCACTTGCTTTCTAAATGGTAATGCACTACAGTAAAATCAATAGAAAAAGCTAATAGCTAACGGCCAAC
>JAADEB010000114.1 GCA_013153655.1 Chlorobiota bacterium | reverse complement strand
GCCTCAGCATTCCCGGTATCAACGAAAAGGTTAAACGTCCCGAACGCATCACCCTGGAATATTACGACCGCCAAGGCCGTAAACACACCGAAACCTTCGACGGCCTGCTGGCACGCGTTATCCAACACGAATACGACCATATCGAAGGCATCCTCTTTACCGACCGCCTTTCGCCGCTCAAACGGAAAATGCTCCAACGCAAACTGGACAAAATCAGCCGCGGACAAGTGGCGGTGGATTACAAGATGAAATTTCCCAAAGCCCGTTGATGCGCCGTTTTTTGTTCCTACTGATTTTACTTGTTTCCCTGTCCGGTTGCCGGCATGCCGCCAAGGCACCCGTCAAACCCGCCCGCAACGCCTACGCGCGCCTGTTTGACCTGCAAGCGCAAGACGGCTACACCCTGCTACACATTCGCCAACCCTATCCCGGCGGCAAGGCCGTTACCTATGTATTGCTGCCGCGACAAGCGGACATCGCCGGCCTTCCCGATTCCTTGCAACAATATCCCGTTATTCGAACGCCCGTACGCCGCATCATCGCCACTTCTGTCACCCATTTGGAGCCCTTCTACCTGCTCGGCGAAGGTGACAAAATCATAGGTTTTCCGCAGACGGATTACATCGTATCGCCCTACTTTCGCCGCCGCGTGGACCAAGGCCTCATCACCGACATCGGCAACGAACTCATGCCCGATGCCGAAACCGTCCTCAGCCTTCGTCCCGATATCATGCTCGTCTTTACCACCGGCAACGACCGAAAGGATTTTTCCTTCTACCGCCAAAACGGTATTCCCGTGCTCTACATGGCCGAATGGATGGAGGCCCATCCATTGGGTCGCGCCGAATGGCTCAAGGTGGCCGGCGCCCTTACCGACAAGCTGGCCCACGCCGATAGTATTTTTCGTCATATCCGCACCCGCTACGAAAATATTGTCCGCCAAGCCCGTCGTATAAAATCGCGTCCTGCAGTGTTCAAAGGCGGCATGTTCGGCGACAAATGGTACGTGCCCGGCGGCGCTTCCTGGCCCGCCAAACTCATTCGCGATGCCGGCGGCCGTTACGTTATCGACGATTCCACCGCCACCGGCAGCCTTACGCTCAACCACGAAAACGCCCTGCTCCGCCTCATGCAAAGCCGCATATGGCTCGATCCCGGCACATGGACCGCAAGCGCCCAAATCCGCCAAGCTTTTCCCGGTGCCACCGGCGATAAACTCTTGCAACGCTTGCGCATCTATTCCGTAAACCTCAAAACCGACCGCCACGGCCGTATCCTATTCTTCGAGAAATCACCCATGCATCCCGATCTGGTTTTGCAAGACCTGTTTCGCATCTTCCGCACCGACAGCCTCCTCCCTGCCGACAGCCTGCATTTCTACGCGCCGGTTCACTAATATTACGTACGACCACATATAAGTAGAGAAACTAACACTTTTAAATAGTATAATTAAGTATTCAAAAATCAAATAATCCGTTTGGTATTCTCGGGAAAACGTATAATTTTGCGAAAAGTTTGACCAATGGACATTTCCAACTTTATTCAAGGGCTTCCCAAGGCCGAATTACACCTGCACATCGAAGGAACTTTTGAACCGGAACTTATGTTTCGCCTGGCCGAGCGAAACGGCATCTCCATTCCCTATCGGTCGGTGGAGGAACTGCGGGCGGCCTATCAATTCCGAAACTTACAGGAATTTCTCGACATCTATTACCAAGGCGCCAATGTACTGCAAACCGCCGAGGATTTTTACGACCTGACCATGGCCTACCTGGAAAGGATTCACCGCGACAACGTGATTCATACCGAAATTTTTTTCGACCCGCAGACGCATACCCATCGCGGGATTGATTTCAATACGGTGCTGGACGGCATTCATTCGGCCATGGAAGAGGGCCATCGCAAATTCGGCATCAGCTATGAAATCATCATGAGTTTTCTGCGCCACCTTTCCGAAGAAGATGCCTTCCGCACCCTGGAACAGGCGCTTCCGCATAAGGATAAAATCACCGGCGTGGGCTTGGATTCGTCCGAACTGGGAAATCCGCCGTCCAAATTTCAAAAAGTTTTTCGCGAAGCCGCCAAACACGGTTTCCGCCTTACGGCACATGCCGGCGAAGAAGGTCCCGCCGCCTATGTGCGCGAGGCCTTGGATTTGCTGAATGTGGAACGTATTGACCACGGCAACCGCTCCCTGGACGATGAGGACTTGGTAAAGCGAATCGTGGAAGAAAAATTGGTACTGACCGTTTGTCCGCTGTCCAACAAAAAATTGCAGGTTTGCCGCCACATGGAGCGTCACCCTTTGCGCCGCATGCTGGACCTGGGCATTCGCGCCACCGTCAATTCCGATGATCCGGCCTATTTCGGCGGCTATATGAACGACAATTTTATGGCCGTGGCCGAACACTTGGATTTATCACCGGAAGACCTGATGCAACTCTCGCGTAATGCCTTCGAAGGCAGTTTTGCCACACCGGAACGAAAAGCGGAAATGCTGGCGGAACTGGAACGCTTTGCCGGAGAAACGGTGCGGAAATAGATTTTTTGAATTAGGTGCTTTGCTAATTCCTCTAAAAATTATTGAATAAAGGGGATCTGGGATAATTGTTAAATCGTTCAACCGTTGAACCGTGAAATCGGTTAATTCTGTTGAAGAGTTGAAAAGTTGAACAGTTGAATAGGTTGATTAACGATTTGTTAAACTGTTAAATCGTTCAATCGTTAAATCGTTGAATCGATGATTTCTGTTGAATCGTTGAACCGTTAAATTGTTTAATCGATATTTTAACTTTAACTGTTTTAGGGAATTTGGATTTGGGATTTAGGATTTGGGTTATTGTTAAATCGTTGAATCGCGAAATCGTTAAACCGAATAAGCGGCTTCGCCGCCACGTTTTCCGTTTTCCGTGCTACGTTTCCCGAAAACACTTTCTCCTTGCTCCTTTTGCCTTGTCCCTTCATTATTGAGCGTGGAATCATGGATAGAGTGAAGTTTTTTTAGTGAATTAGCCTTTGAAAATTGAAATTTGATTCATCACCTCTTCATGATATTTGAATATTTCATCTAAAAAATAAATGCCGGCTGCCGGAAAAAACAAAGCTTAGAAGTTTAGGGAAGTATCGGAAAAATGTAAATTATACTTGTCATTTTGTAAAGTTTGCTTTACCTTTGCCATAAAAAAAGCCATGAAACTATTATCCGCACGTTATCATAAACCCGCCTTGGCGGTGTTTTGTCTGTCATTGGTGGCAGGAATGTTTTTTTTGATCTTTTGGCCGGAATATGACCTGTTGAATCTGAAAGTTCCCGCCTTATATACGGACGAACTCTTGCAGCCGGACGGTAAATGGTTGGTTTGGGTTCGCAACAATGTTTTGGATGAAATTATTTCCCTGGTGCTGATTGTCAGCGGATTGATTGTCATGTTTTCGGCCGTGGAAGAGGAAGATGAATTTATGGAACGATTGCGCCTGGAATCTTTCCGGTGGGCTGTGTTGATCAGTTATATCATTTTGATGATAGCCATAGCGGGATTTTACGGATTGGTTTTTTTGTGGGTAATGGTCATCAATATTTTTGCGGTATTGATATTGTTTGTTTGCCGGTTCGAATGCTTGCGTTACCGGCTGAAAAAGCATACGGAACATGAAAAATAAATTGAAATTATTCCGCGTGGCGGCGGGGCTTACCCAGGCCGAATTGGCCGAACGCGCCGGAGTGAGTCGCCAAACTGTTTATGCTATCGAAAAGGGGAAATACGTTCCTTCGGTACGATTGGCCTTGCGCCTGGCAAAGATTTTGGGCGTTCGGGTGGAAGACATTTTTATTTTGGACGAAACCTAAGGTATTCCTTCCGCCTTGATATGGTTTTTTTTACCCAAAATACCGTCAAAACCATTTTATCATTTCGTAGGAATAATGAACCCGGCGTTTGTACACCGCATGCGTATTGCATCCCTAACGGGCTACCAATACGGCGTCCCTAACGGGACTTAGCGGATGCATTGATTTCATTATGATTCTACCAACACTGCGTCCCTCCGGGACTTAGCGGATGCATTGGTTTCATTATGATTCTACCAACTCTGCGTCCCTCTCCCAACGGGATCCTTGCAGGACGGAACTTCGCTTCGCTCTGCTTATCATCAAGGCTAAAAGCTACCGGCTAACGGCCAACAGCCAGTTTTCACGATTGCACGGTTCAACGATTTATCAAAAAAACCTCCTCTACTCCGGCAATATCGCCATTCCAACAAAAAAAATCCCCCGGCCTCATGACCGGAGGATTTGTTATGAGCGGAAAAATATTCCTTAGAGGTTGGAGAAAATTTGCAAGCGTTCCCAGCGCGCATTGACTTCTTCCTGAGCCATTTGCAGGAGTTCTTTGGCGTTTTCGGGATTTTGCTTGATCAGGCGGGCAAAGCGTGCTTCCTTGTAGATGAAGTCTTGCAGCGGGATTTCCGGTGCTTTGGAATCCAGGGAGAAGCGCTTGCCGGCCGGTTTTTGGGGATTATAGCGGAACAAGGGCCAGTAACCGGACTTAACGGCCAGTTCTTGGTGAATGGCACCGTCTTCCATACCATAACCGTGTTCGATACAGTGCGAGTAGGCAATGATGATGGAAGGTCCGTCGTATTCGGCCGCTTCGCGGATGGCGCGCAGGGCTTGTTGCTCCTTGGCACCCATGGCGATTTGGGCCACATACACATTACCGTAGGCAATGGCTTGCAGGGCCAAATCTTTCTTGGGCGTGCGCTTACCGGCTACGGCAAATTTGGCACTGGCTCCAAGAGGCGTAGCCTTGGAAGCCTGACCGCCGGTGTTGGAATAAACCTCGGTATCGAGTACCAGTACATTGATGTTTTCACCCGAAGCCAAGGCATGGTCCAAACCGCCGTAACCGATGTCGTAGGCCCAACCGTCGCCACCGATGATCCATACGTATTTCTTACGCAGGTAGTCGGCCAGGATGCGCATGCGGTTGGCTTCCGGCGTGTGGATGCCTTCCAGGGCGGCACGTACGGCGCGGATGTTTTGGATTTGTTGTTCTTTTTCGGCTTCGGTGTTTTCGGGATTGGTGAGGATGGCCTGAACCAGGTCGGAGCCGATGATGTCTTCCATTTGGTTGAGCAAGTCATAGGCTTCGCGTTGCTTGGCGTTGAGGGCCAGGCGCATACCCAATCCGTATTCGGCATTGTCCTCGAACAGGGAGTTGGCCCAAGCGGGACCCTGACCCAATTCGTTCATGGTGTAGGGCGTGGTAGGCAAGTTACCACCGTAGATGGACGAACAACCCGTAGCGTTGGCAATCATGCTGCTGTCGCCATAGAGTTGGGTAACCATTTTGATGTAGGGCGTTTCGCCACAACCAGGACAAGCACCGGAGTATTCAAACAAAGGTTCCAGAAATTGAACGTTCTTGATGGTGGTAGGTTTGATTTTCTTGCGGTCGTACCAAGGCAGTTCGGCAAAGAAGTTCCAGTAGGCTTCTTCTTTTTCCTGAACATCGAGGCGCGGGTGCATGTTGATGGATTTGAAGCCTTCCACTTCCTTGCTTTCGGCGGGACATACGGCCACACAAAGCTGACAGCCGGTACAGTGAACCGGGTCCACTTGCAATACGTAAGTGTCCACGCCTTCGTAGCGGCCTTTGATGCCTACGCTGCGGAAACCTTCCGGAGCACCTTCCAGGTCTTCGTGCGAAACGATCTTGGCGCGGATGGCGGCATGCGGACAGATTTCCACACACTTATTACATTGGGTACACAAATTGACGTCGTCCCATACGGGTACGAAGTCGGCGATGTTTTGGCGTTCGTATTTGGCCGTACCCAGCGGGAAGGTTCCGTCCGGTTCAAAGGCGCTTACGGGCAAGCTGTCGCCTTCGCCGCCGTAGATTTTACCCAGTACGTTTTTCACATATTCGGGTGCGCGCGGATCCATAACAGGTTCAAAGTCGCGATTGGAAGTAACTTGCTTGGGATAATCCACTTTTTGCAAGTATTCCAAGGCAGTGTCCACGGCACGGAAGTTCATTTGTACGATATGGTCGCCTTTGTGGGAATAGGATTTGACGATGGCGTCCTTGATTTTTTGGATGGCTTCGTCCTGAGGCAATACGCCGGAAATGGCAAAGAAGGCCGTTTGCAACACCGTGTTGATACGGCGTCCCAGCTTGGCTTCATAGGCCACCTTGGAAGCATCGATTACGTAGAAATCCAATTCTTTTTGGATAATGGTTTCCTGCACTTTCTTAGGCAGGTGATCCCAAATTTCGTCCTTGTCGAAAGGCGAGTTGAGCAGGAATACCCCACCCTTGCGCACCTTGTCGGCCAGGTTGAATTTTTGGATAAAATCGAATTGGTGTACGCCTACGAATTCAGCTTCGTCGATCAGGTAAGTGGAATGAATGGGATCGGGACCGAAACGCAAGTGCGAAATGGTACGGGCGCCGGCTTTTTTGGAATCGTACACGAAATAGCCTTGTACGTAGTTATCGGTGGTTTGGCCGATGATTTTGATGGAGTTTTTGTTGGCACTCACCGTACCGTCGGAACCCAAGCCGTAGAACATGAAGGCCTTGGCATTGGTTTGTACTTTGAAATCTTTGTCGATGTCCAGGTTGGTATGGGTTACGTCGTCGATAATACCGACGGTGAAATGATTTTTGGGTTGGTCTTTGAGCAATTCGTCATACACGCCTTTGACCATGGAAGGATTGAATTCCTTGGATGAAAGGCCGTAGCGTCCGCCGATGATACGGGGCATGGGACGTCCGGATTCCACAAAGGCATTTACGGTGTCCAGATACAAGGGTTCGCCGATGGAACCGGATTCTTTGGTGCGGTCCAGGACGGCGATTTTTTTCACCGTTTCGGGAATGGCATCCACAAAGTCCTTGACGGAGAACGGACGGTAGAGGCGTACGAAGAGGGCGCCTACTTTTTCGCCGCGTTTCATCATTTCGTCCACCGTTT